>NZ_JAAHHU010000027.1:0-93543 GCF_010672095.1 Moorena sp. SIO3I6
GGATTTTTAACGAAACATACTGCTGACAGAAGAGTCTTCATGAATACGCCAGATGGTTTCACCCAATAAGTTAGCCACTGAAAGCACTGTCAGCTGTGGAAACCGTTTGGCGTCCGGTAGTGGAATAGTATTGGTAACAATTACTTCTTCAAACACCCCACTAGAGAGGCGCTCTACAGCTGGTGGGGAAAACACGGCATGGGTTGCACAAGCATAGACTTGGCGAGCCCCCTCTTGACGCAGTACTTTGGCAGCTTCACAAATCGTGCCAGCGGTGTCAATCATATCATCGACTAACACCGCAGTTTTACCCTTGACATCCCCAATCACATTCATGACTTGAGCGATATTGTGAGCTTGCCTGCGCTTGTCGATAATCGCAAGAGGAGCATCATATAGCTTTTTAGCAAACGCTCTGGCTCTAGCCACACCACCAACGTCGGGGGAAACTACTACCAGATCGGTTAGGTCTTTAGAAGCCAGATATTGTAGCAATACTGGTGAACCGTAGACATGGTCACAGGGAATATCGAAATAACCTTGAATTTGAGCGGAGTGCAAATCCATTGCCAAAATCCGATTAGCACCAGCTCCAGTAATCAGGTTAGCCACCAGTTTCGCTGTAATGGACTCACGGCCAGCGGTTTTACGGTCTGCTCGAGCATAACCATAGTAAGGAATCACAGCAGTAACTTGCCGCGCTGAGGCTCGACGGCAAGCATCGATCATAATCAGTAACTCCATCAGGTAATCATTCACCGGATAGCAAGTCGGTTGAATCAGGTAAACATCACACCCCCTGATGGATTCTTGAATTTGGACATAGAGCTCCCCATCAGCAAATCGTTTCCGTACCATCGGTCCCAAGTCGAGTCCTAGATAGCGTGCCACTTCCTGAGAAAGGGAAACATTTGCCGAACCAGAAAATAGTCTTAAACGATTGTTATCGGCTATCTGGGGCAGAATAGGTTGAAGCTCTAAAGTAACTGAACTGCTCACAGCAAACCCTCGAAGCTTATTTCAACGCGATCTTAACATTCTAGGAATATCCCTTTTATAATAATTTTTATAATTATTTATTTAAATTTGATTAATATTTTATTAATTTTTATAGCGTTGACCTAACAGAGGTGTTGAATAAAGACACTATATATAGTGTATTGCCATCACAGGAACCTGATAACTCAAGCAGGTTTTTTAAGTTTCTTACTCAAATCTGAAAATTAACTATTGTACTTAATTCGAACAACTGTACATCTAGTCAAGTAAGGTAGTTATTTGAGATAATTCAACACCACAATAAGATAGCAATGAACAGGTAGTGATGTTCTAAGAAACCCGAACAACATATATAGCGGTTCTCATATTCATTAGGTACACAGTATTTTTTCCCTATTCCCTATTTCCTATTCCCTATTCCTGATTTCCTATTCCCTATTCCCTACAGGATTTACGCAATAACTATACTTGTAGGGTCTGGTTCCGGATCCTACACCATAAGGGTGTTTTGAGTCCAGTTTTGGGTAAGCCCTGATGTATATGGTGATCAACTTATCTGTGGCTCAACTCTGTGGCTCAACAGAACAGTTGGAATCCACCGGTGAAGTTCCAAAGCAACCGAAATAAGTCTAAACTTCAAGAATACTCCTCCTGCCTCATTGTGCGTAACAACTGATCTACCACCGATGGAACCACCGATTGCCTCTGGAACTATTCTGCAAAATCGCTACCATCTGCTCCGTGTCCTTGACCAAGGGGAATTCAATCGGACTTACCTGGTAGAGGATCAAGGGCGTTTCAATGAACCTTGTGTCCTCAAAGAATTTATTCCCCCTCAGACAGAAACTAATAATCTAGATAAGTCAAGGCAACTGTTTCAACAAGAAGCAGGTATCCTGTATAAAATTGAACACCCGCAAATTCCTCAGTTCAGAGCTACCTTTGAAGAGGACGGACGACTGTTTCTGGTGCGAGACTACGTAGAGGGAAAAACCTATGGTGACCTACTAGAACAACGCAAAGCCCTTCAGAATCAAAGCCAACCTCTATCTTCTAATCTGGATGGGGAAGTCCAATCACCCCCAATAGCTGCTAGCCCGACCAACTTGGGAGTCTTATCAGAAACGGAAGTGCGTCAGCTATTGCAGCAATCTTTGCCAGTTTTGGACTACATCCACAGCCAAGGGATTATTCACCGAGATATCACACCCGATAACATTATCATGCGGGAGACGGACAGTATACCCGTTTTGATTAATTTGGGTGTGGTACAGGAACTGGCAACTCGTCTTCAATTGCCCGATACTCCCACACCAACAACTAGTATTGGCAAAAGCGGCTACGCTCCCAGGGAGCAAATTCAGACAGGTCAGGTGTATCCGAGTAGTGACCTCTATTCCCTAGCAGTGACTGCGATAGTGCTACTAACTGGGAAAGAACCAGGAGAACTGGTGGATAATACTAATCTGACTTGGAACTGGCGTCCCTGGGCTAGGGTTAGCGATGAGTTAGCTGAGATATTAAATCGGATGCTTAGTTATCAACCAAGCGATCGCTACCAATCCGCTAGGGAAGTCTTGTATGCCTTTCAAGCTTCTGGGTTAACTCCCCAACTGCCAAAGCCCAAGCCAATACCCGGCACAACGGTGGCATCAGCTGAAGGTGGGACACCCAGGGAGGCCAGAGCTGCAGAACCGAGTTACCCGGTGATGTCTCAAGCCACGGGTAACTCTATCTGGAATAGTCCTTGGCCGTTGCTTGGGATAGCTACAGGACTAGCAGCGCTGGCAGGAATAGGCTCTTGGGTATGGGTGAGCAATGTTAATCAGCAGGACACTGGGAAATCCCCTAGTCCTAAGGTGTCAGTGAGTCCTAGTCCTAGTCCTAGCCCTAGCCCTAGCCCTAGTCCCACCCCGAGTAAGCCTCAAATCTACAGTCAGCTTCTAGAGCTTTCTGCAGGTAAAACCCTTTCTAAATCCAGCAATTTAAAGGCTAATCACACTATTAACTACATTATCCAGGGTAAACAAGACCAAACCCTGAAGGCAGATCTCAGTGACGAAGGGGTCTTGATGACAGTGCTTGGCCCGGACGGAAAACCAGTGGACAATCGAGCTAAGCGGGTGCGGCAATGGGAAGGTAAATTTCTTTTCACTGGCAACTACACGATTCAACTGAGTCCAGTTAAGGGTCTACCGGATAGCGATTATCAGCTACGATTAAGGTTAACAGAAGCACCGAAGCCGAAACCAAAATCCAAACCGACTGCTGAGTATAAGATAAAACTGGTCAATTTGTTGGAGAAAAACAAGCCTTTGCGGCTACTGGGTCGCACTAGCCCCCAAAAGATTCAGCGCTACTTGGTGAAGGCTAAACAGGGTCAGCAATTGAAGCTAGAGGTGATTGAAAGTGATGTGGCTTTAACTATCCGCTATCCCAATGGCAAGTTAGTGGAAAAGGCTTCAGGGGTGCAAAAGTGGCAAGGTCAGCTGCCTAGTTCTGGTGAGTATATAGTAGATGTAATTGCTCAACAGGAAAGAAACTTTGCTGTAGATATTAGCCTTACGGACTGAGAGTGAGTCAATCTTGAACGTATTACTAATTACTGGCACCAATACAGGCATCGGCAAAACGGTTTTGACTTGTGTGATCGCTGCTTATTGGCAGACTTACCGTCCTCAAGAGAGTCTGGGGATATTCAAACCGATTCAAACGGGAATTGGCGATCGCGAAATTTACCACCAACTATTTGACTTGGCTCAAACCCTGGAGGAGATCACACCCGTGGAGTTTAAAACCCCTGCAGCACCACCAGTTGCCGCAGATCTAGAAGGACGACAGGTTGACCTCGAAAAGGTCTGGCAAGGCTTCGTTAGTCTGCGCAGTCAGCGGGATGTGGTGTTGGTGGAAGCTTTGGGAGGACTAGGTTCACCGGTGACTCATGAACTGATTGTGGCAGATTTGGCAAGGGATTGGCGATTGCCTTGTGTATTGGTTGCGCCGATAGAATTAGGAGCGATCGCACAAGTGGTTGCTAATGTTGCCCTGGCACGCTCATCACGAGTTGACATCAAAGGCATTGTCCTCAATTGCGTCCAACCTCGTACCTCCGAAGAAATTAATCAGTTGGCTCCGATTAGCTTAATCGAGACTCTAACCAATGTTAAGGTTTTGGGGATTTTACCTCATCTATCTGACCCAATGGACTACTCGAAACTTGCTCAAGTCGGTTCCAGTTTGGATGTCAGTGGTTGGTGAGGCATGATGGTAAATGTGAGGGGAAAGGCTAAAAAAGGTTAAACTATGCGATCGCGGACGATTCGAGAAGGCTCCGTTGGCTTATTAATAGTAGCAGGACTTGCTGTTTTCGGTGGACTTGTTGTATGGATTAGTGGGATTAGCTTAGGTCGAAAGAGCTATAAATTCATTGTCAATTTTGGGAACGCTGCTGGGATGCAAGTGGGGGCATCGGTCAGCTATCGCGGTGTCCAAGTTGGGAGAATCACTAAGATTGAACCCGGTACTAATGGGGTCAATGTCACCGTTGAAATTGATGACCCTGGATTGTTAATCCCCCGCAAAGTCCAGGTTGAAGCTAATCAATCGGGTTTAATTGGTGCTACCAATGTTGATATCATGCCTCTAGGACAATTACCTGCAACTGCTCAAAGTCTTACACCCTTCGGAGCACAATGCAATTCTTCCCTAGTTATTTGTGAAGAAGATCAGATTAATGGTGATGTGGGTTCCACCTTTGCTGACCTCCTACGGAACGGAAATCGCATTGCTGAACTCTATGCTGATCCAGCGTTTTTTGACAAAATCAATAGTCTTGCGGAAAATGCCTCCAATGCCGCCAGAGACGTCTCAGAACTTAGCAAAGAGATGACCCAGTTGTCCCGCATCGTGCGGCAAGAGGTAGCAGGCTTGTCCAACGCAACGAATGCTGTGACCAGTGCGGCCAATCAAACATCTAGTCTAATCGGGTTGGCAACCAGTAGCATTTCTAGTACCTCCCAGCAATACAGCCAAACGGCAAGGGAACTCAATCAACTGATTACCTCTGCCAATCAACTATTGGTAAGCAATCGGGGAAATTTGGTCACCACCTTGGATAGCATCTCTCAAGCCAGTCAAGATCTGCGTGTACTGACCAGCAACTTAACCGTTACCGCGAATCGGGTTAACTCAGCGGTTTATCAAACGGATGTGTCACAAATGCTGCGGAACTTAGAAAACCTATCAGCTAATGCTGCCCAAGCTTCTGCTAACTTACGTAATGTTTCCAATACTCTCAACAGTCCCACTAATTTACTAGTATTGCAACAAACCCTAGACTCAGCACGAGTTACCTTTGAAAATGCTCAAAAGATTACCGCTGACCTAGATGATCTGACTGGGGATCCAGCGTTTCGCCGCAATGTCAAGGATTTAGTTAATGGACTCAGCGGCTTAGTGTCTTCTACCGAGCAGCTGCAACAGCAGGCTTTGATATCTCAACAACTGGAAGCTCTGAATACTGCTATAGACACAGCTTCGTCTAATGAGCTGGCTAAAACCGTTCCCATCCCTAAGTCTCCCTCTAAGATCGATCTACCTAAGATCGATCCAATAGCTCCCGCTGATCAGAACGTTAAACCGAATCAAGAAAAACAGATGTTTAAGCTTTTACCCCCAGCCCCTAGGAAATCGGTTAAATGAAATTAATCTAGTAAAGGGAGCAGGGACTGAGGCCGTGGGCCACGCGGGGCGCGTTCGGAGCTGGGAGCAGGGAACAGTGGTAAGAGGCCGTATTCAGTAAATTTTGTTAGTTGAAGAGCCTAATTTTTCTGTCTTGATGCAAAGCGCGAGTGGGGGAAACCCCCTTTGGCCGACTGCATCGCTTTTACAGTAAGCTTTCTGAGTTTTTTAACTGGAAATTTATCATAAAAGGTACTGAAAAACCAACATGATTTTTTCCCACTCCCTACTCCCTACTCCCTACTCCCTACTCCCTATTCCCTGTTCCCTATTCCCTGTTCCCGACTTCAGCAAAGAGAGTCACGTCCAGTCATCCTGGCTTCCAGAACTGTTGTCTCGTCTATACGCAAGACCGGCTTGATGAATCTGAAGGGTTTTCTCAAAAAGCTGTGGTTCTGTCAGTTGCCATCGCTGGAGTAGTAAATCCAAGTCCCTTTGAATGGCTCTAGCACCGGGGAAGTTATCATAACGAATCCGCAGTCGGGCTAATTCGGCCAAGTTGTATTCATTGGGTTGTTGTTGTAAAAGACGGTTAACTATTTCGCGATCGCGTTTTTCCTGAGGATGTTGCTGGTCTTGATTTCCTTCCATCTCAGTCAAGGCTTCCATGCTTGCTTGAAGATCAATAATTAGTTATAGCAAAGGGAACAGGTAATCGGGAATCGGGAATCGGAGTAAGAATGTGGGGAGGGTGGGGAGAGACGGGAGTGTGGGGAGATGGGGAGATGAGGAGATGGGGCAGATTGTTATAAAGGGTAATTATCCGGAGATCATATGAGATTTTGCCAGAGTAACCAACTCCTTAATAAGAGTAGTAATACTAGTCAAATAATTCTGATTATAACTAATAATTTTTAGTTAGGTTTTTAGCTTTAAATATACTTGTATTTTTGTTGATATAGCGGTTGATAACCTAATCAAGTATACAGGATTTTTTCCTTGTTCCGGTGATCCGAAGTTCCCTTTGCTAAAGGTGCAATCTCTCAGTGCTAAACAGATGTTCCTCTGACCAACAGTGGGGGGAACTCTAAGACTGAGATTAATCGGCCAGACCTATCTATGAAATGCGTAAGCTTCCCCCAAGCCCACAAAGCTAATGCCTTATCTAGCTGCCACTACAGCACCAATCCCCTCAGACAAAGCCTACCAACAGACCCCATTTCACGCTTTGCAATGGTCAATAGACCTCTTGCAAAAGTATTATTCTGATAGTGTTTGCGTCAATTTTTGTCCACTGTTCCGGTGATCCGCTGTTCCCTGTTCCCGACAACTGCCGCGAAGTCTAATCCAATTGGGCTGCGGGTTCGGTGACCATTACCAGCAACAACTTGACCGTTCGCGATGGTGCCGAAATCTCGGTCAGTGCTCGTGGTTCAGGGGAGTTAGCCCAGGCTGGTAATCTCGACATTACTGCTGAGTCGATTGTATTAGACAAAAGCGCTACCCTTTCTGCTGAAGTCAGTGCTGGCGATAAGGGCAATATTATTCTGGATTCTCAGCTAATCTTGATGCGCGATCGCAGTAACATCACTACTAATGCTACAGGTTCTGTCACTGGCAGTAACATTACTATCGATACTGACTTGCTAGTTGCCCTAGACAATAGCGATATCACTGCCAATGCTGAAGATAGCTTTGGAGGACAAGTGATTATCATTTTTGGTACTGAATTTCGGGAAGAAAAAACTGCAGAAAGTGATATTACCGCCTCTTCCCAACTGGGAGCTTCCTTTAGCGGTACCGTCGAAATTAATGCACCATACTTCGACCCTAGCGCGGGATTATTCGAGCTACCAGAAAATTTTGTGAATCCCAAACTCCTAGTTGCCACTGGTTGCGGTACCGATGAGGGGAATCAATTTACCCAATTTGGGCGGGGTGGCTTACCCACAGACCCCACTAAACCTCTTTTGGGTGAAACCCTGTGGATGGATTTACGTCCATTACCTCGCCACAGAACTCGCCGCCGGAAAAATCCTATCTTAGCTTCTAGTGCTTCTAATGCAGCTAACTCACGTCGGTCTAGAATTGTTGAAGCTAATCGATGGATTATTAATAAGGACGGAGTGGTAGAGTTAGTGGCTGATTCACCTCAGTCGAGTCCCTTCATTTCCTGGTTTTCCCCTTATTATTGCCTACGGTAACAGAAATGGGTCAATAACTGTACGTTTCTGGACTTTTAGGCTTTCTTAATCATTCACCCTACTAATTATCATCCCATTGCTATTTTTTTTGACTAGGCCGATAAGTGTTACAAATAGTTAACAGTACTTAATATCTGTCAGTAGTTTTTCTAGAATTAAATTATAGAACCCTATCACATTGAGTAGCATCTGACTACAGCACTGACTACAGCACTGACTACAATCAACTATTCACTCAACGTCTTCAATGTCAGGGATTATAGCTCAAGCGCGAACCTCAGTATCTTACCCATCTTCCCTATCTTTACTAGACAAAGGAAACCCTTAATTTATTTTCTGCAAGTACTTAAATTCCATGTCTTCGAGCCCCCATTTGAATAATTTGAAGAGACGAGGAAAAACTAATTATGGCTTACAAAAAGATTCTGGTAGCAATCGACCGCTCATCCCAAGCAGAAGCAGTGTTTGAACAGGCCTTAGACCTAGCCGCAAAAGAACAGAGTACTCTGATGCTAGTACACTGCCTTAACTGGGAACCTCAGGAAATGATGACTCCTTACGTAGGTCTTGGCACCATAGCCGATGTAGACGTGTATGGTAGTATCCGAAAGGTTCAGCAAGAAAATCTGCAAAAACACGTTGAGGAAAACAAAGAGTGGCTTAGGAGTTATGCTCAACAGGCCAATGATCATGGTATCGCTGCCGAAGTATCTTGTGAATTGGCAGATCCGAGTGTAGGAATTTGTGATCTCGCCCAAAAGTGGAGTGCGGATTTAATTGTTCTAGGTCGTCGAGGGCTTGGGGGTTTAAAAGAAATAGTACTCGGGAGTGTCAGTAACTATGTTGTTCACCATGCTCCTTGCTCAGTGTTGGTAGTTCAAGGGGTAGCAACCCCAAGCCTTGAGTTAACCACTACAGGCACTCCAGTAACTAGAGATACAAAGTAGAGATAGATACCCTTGACATTCTAAGGCTTGAGGGATTATGCATTTATTACATAGAAGGATAGAATAGACAGAGTCATCACTAATCATTTCACTAATCCTTCTTACTTCCACCAGAAGTCTAGTCTGTTTTTGAGAACAGGAATTCCGCAACAACTCTACTTGTAGGGTGCGTTATTAACGCACCCTACTACTTATATCATGTCGGGATAATTACCCTTAATAAAAATCTCCCCCATCTGGCCATCTGGCCATCTCCCCATCTCCCCACACTTCCCCTCCTGGGAGGGGTTAGGGGTGGGTCCCACCCTCCCCACACTTCCCCTCCTGGGAGGGGTTAGGGGTGGGTCCCACCCTCCCTCTAATTATGGGTATTCAACCTAACTTGATATTATAGGTTTTGGAGTCCAGTTTTGTGTAAGTTGTGGGAGGTATTTCTTCGGTAATTTCTCAACAACCGTGGCTTGTTGATGTTAGTTTGCTTGTATAGCAATCCCTGTAGGAATTGTGAAAATTTTGATCCCATATTCCCTGTTCCGGTGATCCGCTGTTCCCTGTTCCCTTTGCTATATTCATACTTAGGCATTTTTGTCAATGCTGAGGTGATAATTAGATCTACAGGTTACCACCTGCCATCAGAAGAAGTATCTATGATGCCGGTAGATATTTGGCATTTTGGCAGTCATTTTACTTCGGCTGGAGATAGTATATAGATTTTAGGTTTAGTTTAGTGTTTTTACTGTTTAAATTTAGTGTTTTTACTATTTCACTGAGGCTCAGAGGTCGGTGACAATCGAACTCAAAGTGCTTAGGATGGAAATTTCGTCAGGGGGAGTAACATCATTATTATTGGTAACGCCCACTTTATTAAAACGGTCGTTGACTTATATCAGGTCATGATCGGAACTTCGACCCAGCTAAAATCCGGCATCGTCTTCTGTGAAGCATCTGGATCATAATTGATCCGAGCTACAGGAAATGATCCAACGCTTAAATCTAATCCAACTCAGAATCCTCAAGGGATTCAGCTTTGCTCACGCTGTGGGAGCGCATCTGGACATAGCTTCGTGATTGTACTCAAAGAAGCATACCCATTCAACTTCTTGAATGCCATCCAGCAGTGCCCAGAAGTCTGCCCTATCCATTGCTCAACCGCCAATCCAGTACAGGAGATTGTAGCTGAAATGCAACAGATGAAGGGCTAAGGGGGTAAGGGGGTAATTTTTAGCGGTCAGGTATTTCCGTGCCTGTTGCACCAGAGACGAAAAATAATGGTATTGAGAAATTTATTACTATTTTCCTCAGGTTTTTTACCATATAGCAAATGCCAGGAAATTTATGTAAAATAAACTACAAATGCCAGGAAATTTATGTAAAATAAACTACAAAAATCTGGTGAGATAAGCCAAAGCCTGGAAATTAACTAAAACTCATCCCCTTGTTTATATCTATAAAAAATTTAAATCATTTCTGACTTATACTTAATCATTTCTGATTTCTAGTTAAACAACATCTGTGTTGTATATAAAATAAAGTAAAGAAAGATGACCTCCTTTGAGGAAAATTTTCTAAACTAGTAGTATCAGCCCCGATAGAGTTGATAGCTCAATGAAGGGGAGAAACGAATTGCTAGGCTAGAGTTAAGACAATGGCATATTCGTGGACGTTGTCATAAGGTGACGTTGTCATAAGGTGACGTTGTCTGCCGAACAGGCTAAGCCTTGAGTTAATGCTAGTTCAGCAACTGCCACAACTTCAGGTGCTTCATCGGACTTTTCACAATCCCATTGAACAATCCCATTGAGGCAGAAAACCATCTGTACTCCCCTTGGAAGTCAAGCTTAGGAGAAGCATCATATGGTCATCACTGCTCCAGAAAAAGCCCAACCATCTGCCAAAGACAAAGCCTTCGTCCTCTGGTTTGAGGAAGTTGGGATTGCCGATATCCCCCTAGTGGGGGGAAAGAATGCCTCTTTGGGGGAAATGATCCGACAACTTACACCAGTAGGAGTGAGAGTACCGACTGGCTTCGCTACTACAGCCTATGCCTATCGATACTTTATAGACAAAGCTGGGTTAGAAGCCAAGCTGCGCCAGGCATTTTCTGACCTGGATGTGGAAGATGTCAATAACTTGCGACAACGGGGGATGCAAGCGAGAAGCTTAATTCTCAATACCCCATTCCCAAAAGAACTAGCCAATGCGATCGCGTTGGCATACCAACAACTATGCCAACGCTATGGGAATGATCCCCAGGAATTCTGTGAGCAGTTTGAGCCAGAATATCGGGACACTTGCCTACAGTCAAATTACAATACAGATGTAGCAGTTCGTTCCAGTGCCACCGCTGAGGACTTACCTGATGCTAGCTTTGCTGGTCAACAGGAAACCTATCTCAACGTCCACGGAGTAAAAGGGGTTTTAGAAGCCTGTCACAAATGCTTTGCCTCCCTTTTTACCAACCGCGCCATCTCCTATCGAACTGTTAAAGGCTTTGACCATTTTGATGTTGCTCTGTCTGTCGGTGTCCAGAAAATGGTGCGCTCAGACCTAGCGTCGTCTGGTGTGATGTTCTCCATCGACACCGAAACCGGATTTAAAAATGCCGCTTTAGTAACAGCAGCTTACGGTTTGGGTGAAAACGTTGTCCAAGGAGCAGTCAACCCTGATGAATACCTGGTGTTCAAGCCGACTCTCCAAGAGGGGTATAGCCCTATCCTAGACAAACGTCTAGGTAGCAAAGAAGTCAAAATGGTCTATGATGACGGCGTAAAACTGACGAAAAATATATCAGTGCCGCCATCAGAACGGGGAAAATACGCGATCAATGATGAGGAAATTTTCACCCTAGCCAAGTGGGCTAGCATCATTGAAGAGCACTATTCCCAGGTGCGGGGTAGCTACACCCCCATGGACATTGAGTGGGCGAAAGACGGGAAAACCGGTGAACTCTTTATTGTTCAAGCCCGTCCGGAAACTGTACAATCCCAGAAATCTGCCAATGTTATTTGTCATTATCAACTCAAAGGCGATGTAGAGACATTGCAGGCAACGTCTGTGCTAGTCACCGGTCGCGCCGTCGGTGAAATGATTGGTCAAGGCAAAGCAAGGGTAATTCTGGATGTCAACAAGATTGACCGTTTCCAAGCCAAAGAGGTATTGGTCACGGACAAGACAGATCCGGATTGGGAACCTATCATGAAGAGAGCGAGTGCTATCGTCACTAACCAAGGAGGCCGCACTTGTCACGCTGCCATCATTGCCCGTGAGATGGGTATCCCCGCGATTGTGGGTTGTGGCAATGCCACTAACCAGTTGAAGACAGGCCAACCAGTGACGGTTTCCTGTGCAGAAGGAGATGAAGGCAAGGTTTATCAAGGGTTAGTGCCCTTTGAGGTGCAAGAAACACCCCTTGACAACCTACCGCGCACCCGCACCAAAATCATGATGAATGTGGGTAACCCAGAGAAAGCCTTTAGTCTGTCTTTTCTTCCCTGCGATGGGGTGGGGTTAGCCCGGTTTGAGTTCATCATTGCCAATCACATTAAGGCACACCCGATGGCGTTGATTCACTTCGATAAACTCGAAGATCCATCGGTCAAGGAAGAAATTGCTCAGCTGACAGCATTGTATGACCATAAACCTGACTTCTTTGTGGATAAACTAGCCAACGGGATTAGCATCATCGCTGCTGCTTTCTATCCCAAACCAGTTATCGTCAGGATGTCAGATTTCAAGAGTAACGAATACGCCAATCTCTTAGGGGGTAAACAGTTTGAACCCAAAGAAGAGAACCCGATGCTAGGATGGCGAGGGGCGTCTCGTTACTGTGATGAAATCTACCGGGAAGCCTATGGTTTGGAATGTAAGGCACTCAAACGGGTACGGGATGAGATGGGACTCACAAACGTTATCCCCATGATTCCCTTCTGTCGCACTCCTGATGAAGGTCGCCGGGTGCTGGCGGAAATGGAAAAACATGGCTTGAAGCGGGGGGAGAATGGGTTAGAAGTCTATGTGATGTGTGAAATCCCAAGTAACGTCATCCTAGCCGACGAGTATAGCCAAATCTTTGACGGCTTCTCCATCGGTTCTAATGACCTCACTCAATTAACCTTAGGATTAGACCGTGACTCTGCTTTAGTTGCCCATATCTTTGATGAACGTAACGAAGCAGTTAAACAAATGGTGCGGATGGTGATAGAAAAAGCCAAGAAAAATGGCCGCAAGATTGGTATTTGTGGTCAAGCACCAAGTGACTATCCGGAATTTGCCTGCTTCTTAGTGGAGTTGGGAATTGATTCCATCAGCTTGAACCCTGACTCGGTACTCAAGACACTTCTGGATATCGCCAAGGTAGAAGGAGTAAATTAGTGTCCCGGTGTTAGGTGTTAAGAGGGTTATGTGTTAATAAATTTACATTACACCTAACCAAACACCTCAAGGTTTTCCCCCATGGAGATGACTTGAATCTCGTCGCATTTAGGAGCAAGTTGCAAGTAGCTTCTAGCTTCAAAACGTCTCCGGTGCCCTTGACCCATTAAGAATTAAATTCGCCACGGGTCGCACCGCAAAGATGCCAAGTTTGGTGATTGATGTCGCCGAGTTCTTGATCAACAATCGCAGATGACCTGGGAGGAAGGATGAGTTAATAGCCAAAAATTCTCATGTAATTCAAAATCAAAAATTACATTACAAAACTTTAAGATACGCCAAGGGCCTAGGGATTAACTTGCCCCAAACCATAGAAAAACCTTGGCTAACCATAAACTTGACGTTTTTTAAGAAATATAAAATAGGAGGAATTGGGGATGATAGCTCCAGAGAAATATAAATAAAATCTAAAGATTATAAAATAAATCAAGAATGGGTAATTAAATAGAACAAATTCTACCATTTTTGATTTTCCCAACTCTATCAAATGTAGATGAGCTGAAATCACTAGTTCTCTTGCTGTCAGCTCAAGTAAAAAACCATGGTAGCCATAACTATGGGTGAAACCACCCGTAATAGCTACTAGCTAGATGTCTTCAGGCTTGTGGTATCGCTAATGAGGGTGTCTTCAATGGCACAGCTCACGGGTAAACAGGATCCACAGACAGCAGTGGAACAAGTGAAAGCTTGACAAGCCTATAAAAGGGTGCATTTTAAAACAATTTTTTTTCAATCCATACTATAAAGGGTGTTGACATGTTAACAAAAATTAACGAAACCATCAAACCAACCTTTGCCGTAGTCTGGCAAACGCTATCATCTGTGCTGCTTGGGATTGCCCATAATTTCCAAGCTATAAAAACCCGGTTTTCAGGAATCTTCTTTAACGAGGTCAACCTAGATTTGATATCTGAGGAAGACAATTGTGAACCCAACCCAGTCATAAAGGTGTCAATGTTGACTAATGCTGGCTTGGGCACTGTGCCGTACTACTGCTTCTTTTGGAAAGGTTGAAGCAGTGCAAGTAGGCCATGGGTATAAAAGGGTGCATTTTAAGACAATTTTTTTTCAATCCATACTATAAAGGGTGTTGACATGCTAACAACAATTAACGAAACCATCAAACCAACCTTTGCTGTAGTCTGGCAAAAGCTGTCATCTGTGCTCCTTGGGATTGCCCATAATTTCCAAGCTATCAAAAGCCGGGTTTCAGGCATCTTCTTTAACCAGGCCAACCTAGATTTGATATCTGAGGAAGACAATTGTGAACCCAACCCAGTCATAAAGGTATCAATTTTGACTAATGCTGGCTTGGGCAGTGTACCGTACTACTGCTTCTTGTGGGAAGAACGTAAACTTTACTGATTCCACCTAGTCCAGGCTCGCAGAAATAAGTCACCACTTTCATCTACAGAGGTCGGAGCTGGTCATTTCACTTATTTCGGTTTCCCCTGCACTAGTACTAAGTTTCCTTGACAGTATACTACATTATACCAATTAACGAGAATCCCTGCCTTCTGAAGGTAGGGATTCTCGTTAATTCCTGGATTAATTGCACATCAATTTCATCTGGCCATCTCCCGATCTGGTCATCCCGACCTCTGGCCATCTGCATCTGTAGTGCTACTTTGAAGACTTGCTATAGCTTGGATAGCCCCATAGCTGATTAGGGGGTAAGCTGAGAAGGAGCTGTTGGTGTAACCAAAAGTGTGTTAACTGTGGTCTACTGATTGGTCTACTGATTGGCCAACTGGGATCAAAGGGCATTCACCCTTTCAGTCATGGAGGTGGCAAACTAGAAGAAATGGATTTAAGTAGGGGAGTTGATCTTGGCACGTAAGATAGAGCCTCTATGGGCAGTACAAGATGACCAACAGAGAAAGGACGTTCTGATGAAGCGTAAAAATCAACAAATGTTAGCACTGGTGTGGCGAAGCACTATTGTTTTGTCATTCTTCCTGTTGCCTGTTGGCCTTGGCAGTGCCCAATCCATCGAACCTGACCCTCCAAAACAGATAGTCGCTCAGAGCTCAAGTCAAAAGCAAGTTCAAACTGATGCGAATCTTAGCTTTCAGCGGGTGACGCTCCTGTCTAATGTTTTGCTGGTTGTGTTGGTCACTCTGGTACTGCTACTGGTGGCTGCGATCGCAGCGTTGTGGCTGCTAAGAAGGTCTGTGATTCGTGAGGTTGCCCAAATCGTGAGAGCTCACCTCAATGAACTGACTGACTTGGAAGATAGGATTGTCAGTGCCAATAAAAATGTTCAAAGTATCCTAGAAAAAACTGAAGACATTGCCTTGGAGCTAGATCAGCAGGCGGCAGAGTTTAAACAAGACCTAAGTGTTAAACGAGAAAATCTATCTAAGCTGCTATCCAAATTGTCTCAGTCCCAGCAACAGGCATTAACGACAATCAAGACGCAAAAAACCGATACTCAACAAGAGCTAGAACAATTAGAGACTGACTTTGCCTCAAGACTGTCTAAACTCGAGCAAGACGCTAAAAAGCAACGGGATAGTTTTCTGAAGTATCTAGAAAACTTAAGCGCTGAGTTTGCCCCCCAATTATCTGAACTCAAGGGGGATGTGCAAGCCCAGAAAGAGACAATACTGAAGAAACTGAAGCAATTAGAGACAGAGTTTGGCTCCGAACTGTCTGACCTGAAAGAAACTGCGGCAAACCAAAAGGACTTAACTTTAAAAGATTTCGAAAAATTAGGGGCTGAATTTACTCCAGAATTATCGAAAATCCAGGCGGATGTACAAGCCCAGAAAGAGATAATACTGAAGAAACTGAACCAATCAGAGACTGAGTTTGGCTCCGAACTGTCTGACTTGAAAGCCAAGGCTCAAAAACAAAGCGAAGATTACCTGCAAACCCTAGAAAAATCAAGTGCTGACTTTGCTCCTCAACTATCTGAACTTCAGGGTAATGTACAAGAACATAAGGATAAAGTCCTGCAGCAACTAAATCAATCAGAGTCTGATTTTGCTGTTGAACTGTCTGAGCTTAAGGCAAAGGCTGATAAAGAAAGGAACAGTTACCTCAAGAATCTAGAAAAACTCACCTCTGATTTTGCTCCTCAACTATCTTTACTCAAAGCCAATGTCCAAGGGCATCAAGATAAAGTATTGGAGAAACTGAACCAATCAGAGACAGAGTTTGCCTCAAAATTGTCTGAACTTGAAGCCAAGGCTCAACAGCAACGGGATTTAATACTAGAAAATATAAAACAGGTAGAGACAGAGTTTACTCCTCAGCTATCTGACATTAAGGTGGAGGCTGAACAAAAAGCTCAACATAAAATCGATTTAGCTCTTCAGAAGCTAGAGCAATTAGGAACTGACATTACTGAACAACTTTCAAAATCCCAGTCGAAGATTGAAGTGCAAATCGATAAGACTCTCCAGCATCTGAAAGAGCTAGAGGCTAATTTAACAACTCAGGTTTCTGACTCTCAGTCAGGAATTCAAACCCAGAAGGCTCAGACCATTCAGAGTCTGGAAAAATTAGAAACAGAGGCTAAAACTCAACTTTCTGATTTACAGTCGGACATTCAAAAGCGAAAAGATATAATCATTCAAAATCTGGACAAATTGGAAACAACCTTGGCAGCTCAGCTGTCTGAGGTTGAATCTGATGCTCAAACCGAGAAGGATAAAATTATACAACAACTAGCAGAGATTTCCCCAACATCCATTGCAGAAGCTGCTCTGTCTGAAGTGCTGCAAAACACTCAAACTCTGACGGAACAATTAGAACGCCTCAAATCGAACCATCCTAAGTTGTTCTTGAATCCAGATGACTATGTGAATCAGGGCAATACTCTATTCTCTCAAGGGCAGTATCAAGATGCGATCGCTTCCTATGATCAAGCTCTTGACCTTCAACCGAATAACCCTGATATTTGGTATCAGCGAGGTATGGCATTATGGGAATTACAGCAGTATCAAGATGCGATCGCGTCCTATGACAAAGTAATTGAGCTTAAGCCAGATGACCCAGATAGCTGGTATCAAAGAGGTCTGGCTTTGATGGAACTCCGGCGGTATGAAGGAGCAGTGGTTGCTTTTAATAAGGTGGTTAAACTCAAGCAAGACCACTACAAAGCCTGGTTAAACCGGGGCATGACCCTAAGACGGTTGAGACGCTACGAAGATGCGATCGCTTCCTATGACAAGGCCCTAGAAATTCAGCCAAACTATCATCAAGCTTGGGTTGACCGAGGAGTAGCACTGGGAATGCTACAAAAGCATGAAGAGGCGTTTGAATCCTTCGACCAAGCTGTCCAAGTTCAGCCAGATAATACAGTAGCCTGGTTGAATCGAGGCATGGCTCTGGATGTATTAGAAAGATACCAAGAAGCTGTTGCTTCTTTTGACAAGGCTATTGAATTAAATCCCGACTCCCACAAAGCCTGGAATTACAGAGGTTCTACCTTAGTCAAGCTAGAACAGAATGATCAGGCATTGGAAAGCATTAATCGGGCTTTGGAGATTCAACCTGAGTATGCTGCTGGTTATTATAACAAAGCAATCGTTTATTCTTCCCAGGGTCAAGTCACCTTAGCTGTGGAAAACCTAGAGCAGGCGATTGAGCTAAATCCAAGGTATCGGGAAGAGGCGAGTAATGACCCGGATTTTGAGGCTATTTCAGAAGATGATCGGTTCTGGCAGTTGATTGGAGGCTAGAATCCTCTTGATCTCCTGGGTCCGGCAAATAATTCCTATTCCATGCTTGCGATCAACTATGAACTAAAGTCTAGTTTAGTCTAGATTGATATAGCAGGAAATGAGCTTGCGCCAACATATTTCTATAATCCCAGATCAGACAGCATGGTAGACCTGACCCCAAATCCTAGTTTCAGTTTGACTATTTGCTTAACATACCCCAACCGTGCCGGGATGTTAGCCAGCGTAACTCAAGCGATCGCATCTGTTGGCGGTCAATTGGGAGAAATTATGGTGGTGGAGAAAACTCGGAAAATTGCTACTCGCGAGATTACCGTAGATGCAGCTAGCACTGAACACGCTGAACAGATTGTACAAGCGGTGTCAGAAGTTCCCGATGTCCAAATCCTAAATGTCTATGACCGCACCTTCAACCTCCATCGCGGTGGCAAAATCAGTGTCAACAGCAAAATCCCCCTCAAGCATCAATCTGAATTGGCTATGGCTTACACTCCTGGTGTAGGTCGGATTTGTAAAGCGATCGCATCTGACCCAGAACAGGTCTACTCCTTTACCATTAAAAGCAACATGGTTGCTGTGGTCACCGATGGCAGTGCAGTGTTGGGGTTGGGTAACTTAGGGCCAGAAGCCGCTTTGCCAGTGATGGAAGGTAAAGCAATGCTGTTCAAAGAGTTTGCTGGTATTGATGCTTTTCCTATCTGCCTAGCTACCCAAGATACGGATCAGATCGTGGAAACCGTTAAAACTATCGCGCCGGTTTTTGGTGGTATTAATTTAGAAGATATCAGTGCTCCCCGTTGCTTTGATATTGAAGCCAGACTCCGGCAGGAGTTAGATATTCCAGTCTTTCACGATGACCAGAACGGTACGGCTATTGTCACCCTTGCTGCCTTGACCAATGCCCTGAAGCTAGTCAAGAAATCCCTAGAAGAGGTAAGAATTGTTATTAATGGAGCTGGCGCTGCCGGTATGGCAGTTGCCCGGTTACTCCGTAAAGCTGGTGCAGGTGTAATTTGGATATGCGACTCCCAAGGCATTATTTCTACTAAACGCCCTAACTTGACTGAGCAAAAGCAAGAATTTGCTGTGGATGCTTCGGGTACTCTCGCTGGTGCCATTGGTAATGCCGATGTGTTTATTGGGGTGAGTGTACCTGGGGTTCTAACCCCAGACATGGTCAGGTCCATGGCCAAGAAGCCCATTGTCATGGCTATGGCTAATCCTATCCCGGAAATTCAGCCAGAATTGGTAGTAGATGATGTAGCAGTAATGGCTACAGGTCGTAGTGACTATCCCAATCAGATTAATAATGTTCTGGCTTTTCCAGGGGTTTTTCGTGGCGCTATAGATTGTCGGGCGTCAACCATTACCGTGAATATGTGTCTCGAAGCAGCTTTTGCGATCGCATCCCTGATTAATCCCAGTGATTTAGATCGAGAACATATCATTCCCTCTGTCTTTGATGAGCGAGTCGCTCCTGCGGTTGCTGCTGCGGTGCAAAGGGCAGCACGTCAGGATGGTGTAGCATGCCATTAATAAGTAGTTGTATTTCGATAATTTCATGATTAAGCCATAGCAATTAGCTATTCTGGTGGCATTTGATTCATTTTTTGAGGCAGGACTGATGATTGTAACTACTACTGATGTTATTCAAGGTGCGATTGTTGAAGAGTATTTGGGCGTTGTCACTGCTGAGGTGGTTTACGGCACCAATGCACTGCGGGATTTCTTTGCTGGTATTCGAGATTTAATCGGAGGACGTACTGGCAGTTATGAAAAAGTCTTTGAAAAAGGACACCAAGAAGCCCTCAAAGAATTGAAGCAACGTGCCTCAGAACTAGGAGCAGATGCTGTGATTGGCATTGCTATGGATACTGGCACAATTAACGTTGATGAAAAGGGGGTGCTGCTACTGATTACCGCGACTGGCACAGCCATCAAAATCAAGAATTAAGGGTTGCTTGACAGTTGACGGGTACCCGTCAACTGTTGTTTAACTAAATCCGCTAAATTTCCTTGACAACTCATACTCGTTACGACTACGATTAAAGAGTAACAATCATAAAGGAATGAGTAAGACAAGATGGTTATCAATCAAGTACCCGACGTAGTATTTAAGACCAGAGTCAGAGATGAGTCAGTTGCTGGACCCAATCCCTTCCGCTGGCAAGACCGCACTACACAGGAAATTTTTGGCGGTAAGCGTATCGTGCTATTTTCCCTTCCTGGTGCCTTCACACCCACCTGTTCATCAACCCACTTACCCCGCTATGAAGAACTCTATGACGAGATCAAAGCACAAGGGGTTGATCAAGTGATCTGCTTATCTGTCAACGATGCCTTCGTGATGTTCCAGTGGGGCAAACAGCAAGGGGTTCAGAATATCTTCTTGCTACCCGATGGTAATGGGGAATTCACCCGCAAAATGGGGATGTTGGTAGAAAAAGATAATCTCGGTTTTGGTATGCGTTCTTGGCGCTACTCTATGGTGGTAGATAACGGCAAGATTGAAAAAATGTTTGTAGAACCAGGCTATGAAGATAACTGCCCTACCGATCCCTTCGAGGTCTCAGATGCAGATACCATGTTGGCATACTTGAAGTCAGCTAAAAGTTGAGATACTTCCCAGCTTAGTTAAGGCTTTATCAGTAGAGGCGTTACCTGCAACGCCTCTACTGTTTTCAGTTTGGTGCGTAAGTCCTGATAATCGTGGATTGACTTGAGAGTGATACAACAATCATTACCTTGGACGATCAGTAAAATTTTACCTCCGACGCCTATTGCGCCTATCTACCAAAAATAAGTAATCTTTCAACCGAATAGTAATTCAGAAGTTTGGGGGAGTCATGAGCTACGATTTTGATTTATTCGTTATTGGTGCAGGTTCCGGAGGAATTGCTACAGCTAGACGAGCCGCCGAATATGGGGCAAAAGTAGGCATTGCAGAATTTGACCGTTTAGGTGGAACTTGCGTAAATCGTGGCTGCGTTCCTAAGAAGCTCATGGTTTATGCCTCCCATTTTCCTGATCAATTTGAAGAGGCACAGGGATATGGCTGGAGTAAGGTACACAGTACCCTGGATTGGACAACCATGATCACAGCAGTCAATCAGGAAACAGAACGCCTCAATGGCATTTACCAACGTATGTTGGATAACTCCAAGGTGGAACTGTTTCAGGGTTATGCTAAGTTCGTGGATTCCCACACCATAGACATTGGCGGACGCAAAGTAACTGCCCAGAAAATCTTGATTGCAGTAGGAGGACATCCAGTCAAGCCCGATATTCCTGGAATTGAACACGCGATTACCTCTGATGATATCTTCCACCTCAAGGAACAACCGAAACGGATCGTGATTCTTGGGGGTGGCTATATTGGTGTCGAGTTTGCCTGTATTCTCAATGGCTTAGGCTCTGAAGTCACGGTGGTTATTCGTCGTGATCAGATTTTACGGGGATTTGATGCGGAAATCGGTTCCGAGATTCAACAAGCCATGGAGAACCATGGGATTCGCGTGCTAAATAACAGTAAGATCATCGCTATTGAAAACACATCAGCCGGTCTGAATGTAACGGTACAAGGACAATCACAAACAACTATAATTGCTGATGCAGTCAGTTTAGCTGCCACAGGTCGTATACCCAATATCCAGAATCTAGGTTTAGAGAATACTGGAGTAGCAATTGAAAACGGTGCGATCGCAGTCGATAAGTACAGTCTTACCACAGAAGACCATATCTTTGCGGTAGGAGATTGTACTAACCGCATGAACTTAACTCCCGTTGCGATTAATGAAGGTCGTGCCTTTGCCGATACCGTATTTGGTGGCAAATCCCGGATCATGAGCTACGAGAATGTCCCAACCGCAATTTTTACCACACCCGAAGCAGCTACTGTTGGTCTAAGTGAGGCCGAAGCACGGGAGAAATATGGGGATGCGGTAAAAGTCTATCGTTCTCGGTTCAGAGCGATGTACTATACTCTACCTGGTCGGGATGAAAAAACCCTGATGAAGTTAGTGGTTGACCAAAACACTGACAAAGTCTTGGGTGCTCATATGGTAGGAGACCATGCAGCAGAGATTATTCAAGGAATTGCGATCGCATTGAAAACTGGAGCTACCAAAGCTAACTTTGATGCTACTGTTGGAATTCATCCCAGTTCTGCAGAAGAGTTTGTCACAATGCGCTAAGGGACTGAAAAAGGTTTCGAAATACAGTTAGTTGTAACTAGGGCGTGAGCACACGCCCTAGTTTCGTACTATAGCGCTTTAAAATCAGATGTGAAAATTTATAGCAATTCAATTGATTAATGCTGTAAACCAGGTATTGTTACTAAGTGCTTAAATACTTTCAATTCTCAATATCAACACTACTGAATCGAAATAAATCCTAAAAAAGCGGCTAGAACTGTATTATCAGGAAGGAATGGCTGATGTTTAACTCAATACATCTGAGTTAAACATCAGCATCTAGTGGTAGAAAGCCCAAGTTTCCCCATGTCATCTTTACAAAAATTAGAAAAATTCGTCAAAATACCTAATAAAGTTAAAACCCGCCGCATTCTTTGGTTTGAACGATTAATGGCGATCATCGCCTTGATTAATCTGCTTTTAGTATTCTTTGACCTCAGCTATATCCCCTTAAGGGATTTCTGGCTACATCAGAAAATTCAGGTATTTAGCTTTACCATTGGTCCGATCAAATCCAAAGGCTTTCCCCTATCGATTCCCATTCCTGATATCACTCCATTATACGACCAATTTAAAGGGATTGAAGACAACCGAGATACTCAAAAATATTTGGACAAAGTTGATCAACTGGAAAAGCAGATTAACAAGATAGGATTATCTTCTATAGAAGAGTCTATAGAAGTAGAAAAAAAACTTAAGGAGCTGCGCAAACTTAGCTTAGAAATGATTGATACTAATCCTTTTCAAGTAGCCAATAAAACTGGAAACTTGGAAAAGCTGAAAAATAAGATGCGTAAGCATATACAAAATCCTGATAAGTCAGCAAAAGAGTCATTTGAGGAGTTCTGGACTCAAAAGTACTTAGCAAGCCATAGTGAAGAGGAAGGTTTGGGATTTTTTAACACCGAGATTAAACCCTTAATAGAAACTAACTATTACCGTCCAATTGGAGAAAATGGCGAATTCGTAGACCTATTCGGACTGATTGACTTCCCATATTTTATCTTATTTGGTACAGAGTTTTTGGCTCGTACCTGGTTAATCAGTCGCCGTCATTCTGGACTCAAGTGGCAAAATGCCATGCTGTGGCGCTGGTATGACATATTTTTGCTAATACCCTTATGGCGGTGGTTACGAATTATTCCCGTTACCATTCGTTTAGGTCAAGCTAAATTAATAGACCTGAGTGTCATTACCAGAGAAATCCGCTCGGGATTTGTTGCCAGTATTGCTCAAGAGATGACGGAAGTGGTCGTCATTCAAATTATTAACGAAGTTCAGGGCTCCATTAGCCGGGGTGAAATTACCAAATGGTTGTCTCAACAGGAAGTCCGCCCCTACATTGACCTTAATGACACTGATGAAGTGTCAGAGCTCACCACCATCATGGTAAAGATGACAGTTGATCAAGTCTTACCCAAAATCCGTCCTGATCTAGAGGCTCTCATGAAACACTATGTGGACATGGGGATTAAACAGTCCACACTTTATCAGGGACTTCAGAATGTACCAGGACTGGGACAATTCCAGAAGCAGCTCACAGAGGAATTAGTGAAAAACATTTTTGAGGCACTCTATGATGGGATTAATACTCTGATACAAGAAGACCCAGTTGCCGACGAACTCCTGGAACACCTACTCAAAAATTTAAGGGAAGTCTTAGGGGCAGAAATTAAGACCAAGGATAGATTACAGGAGATTCAGTATTTGATCACAGCTTGGTTAGAGGAATTCAAAATAAATTATGTCCGGCGCTTATCTGAAGAAGACTTAGATAAAATCTTAGATGAAACCAGAGCAATTCGTCAAAGATTTCAGGAATAACAGTAGTTAAATAAATTTAAGATTATTCCAATAATTAATTGATTGTTTTTTTATTAGCGGATCTATAAACTAGGTTAATTGACAGTAAAACCATTCAATTGATGATTGATACCGAGTTGCATTCAAAGATAGTAGATGGGGAGATGGGGAGATTGGGGGCAGATAAAGTTGTACCTTTGATCGCAACTTAGTATGAAATTAAAAAAATATAGAAATAAAAAAAAATAAACATTTTTTTAAATTATTGTAAATAGTCAGAGATCATCATACAGTTTGACCGAATAATGCCCATAAGCTAAAATACTTATGGGTCAACAAAAACCAAGTTGACTTCTAGGGTCAGCTTGCTCTGAGGAAAAGGGCTGTGAAGTGGGAAAGTGCCGACGCACCAGACACCAAGCAGGGATTAGACCTCAAAACTACCCATGTTCAAGTTTTGATCAGGCAAGCATTTGAGCTGCTAATTGCGTTAGCTTCCGGCAAAAGAAGCCCCACATCTCAATGCTATGCCATGAGTGTGGGATTAATTTTGCACAGGGTATGCATGGAATTGCTATAATATGCGTACTGATAAACAAAGCCGTTCGCGTAGCGTGGCCTACGGCCTTAAATGCTGGTTTGTCAGCACAACAGTTTTAAAAAAAAGACATGGAGGCGCGCTTTCCTATGGCGAATTAAATTACGGGGTCGCGCCTCAAGAAAACAGAGCGGCAGGGCAGTCCGTTCTTAAAGCCCAGCGCCTCCTAAGCAATAGCTGGATTGGCTGGGAAGCCTACACTGAACTCAACGAGTCAGTGTGGGAGCTGTCACACTCAAACATAGCAACGGCAAGCTGGTAACTCCTAATCAATGATTCTGCGGGAAGTTTCCGGTTTGTCCTAGGGTTTAGAGTCTTCGAGCCCATGACCTTGTCAACAATAGCTCAGGACCAGTAACTAGAGATTGGGCTTGTGCTAACTAGATGTGCAGAAGCTTTTGGGCGGTTAGACTTCTTGGAGAAGATTTTGCCATGAAGTGGGTTGACCCCACTTTTTTTATTGGATTGGTGCCATGACTCATCCCCTGATTCCACAACTAATCGATTTGGCAACGCCATTGGCTCAAGATTTAGGATTAGAGATTGTAGAGGCTCTCTTCCAGACCAACAGACGCCCACCGGTGCTGCGTGTCTATATCCGCAACCCCATCCGTGACACTAGCTTGGATGACTGTGAACGCATGAGTCGTGCTTTAGAAGCTCAGTTAGATGCTAAGGACATCATTTTAGACACCTACGTTTTGGAAATTTCCAGTCCTGGGATCACACAGGACTTAAGCACAGACCGAGAATTCATTTCTTTCAAAGGGTTTGGTGTGATTGTTCAGACATCTGAACCCTATCAGGGGCAGCAAGAGTGGCGCGGGCAGTTAATTCGCCGGGATGAGAGCGGAGTTTATCTCAATCTCAAGGGTCGTGCGTTTGCCATTCCCCGTCAGCTCGTGTCCAGAGTAAAACTGGATGATGGGGGTTAAATTTTTCTTGAAGGTTGCTAGGGGTGCAGCACTTGTTAAAGACAATGGCTCGACTATAGATCTACAAGTGCTTCTCCCCTACAAGCTTCAAGGCTGAGGATTGAAGTTGAACTTGATTTACTTTAAATCCCAAGACAATTGCCATGGATAGATTTAAGACGGAGATTTGCTGATGTCGATAGTTAGTTTGCCTGGACTTAAGGCAATGATAGAAGAAATTAGTCAAAGCCACAATTTACCTAGGTCTGCAGTTCAACAGGCATTAAGAGAAGCACTGCTAAAAGGCTATGAGCGCTATCGCCGTTCTCAACGGCTAGACCAACGATTTCATTTTGACGAAGAATATTTTGACAACTTTGAAGTGGATCTTGATATTGAAGAAGAAGGCTTCCGGGTTTTGTCTACCAAAACCATTGTCGAAGAGGTACAAAATAGTGACCATCAAATTTCTCTCAAAGAAGTCCAGGAAGTTGCCTCTGAAGCACAATTGGGAGACTCAGTGGTTTTGGATGTGACTCCAGACCAAGGAGAGTTTGGTCGCATGGCAGCGATTCAAACCAAGCAGGTGCTCTCTCAAAAACTCCGAGACCAGCAGCGTAAGCTGATTAAAGAAGAGTTTCAAGACCTAGAAGGAACCGTTCTGCAATCTCGATCACTACGATTTGAGCAGCAGTCTGTGATTATGGCGCTCAGCAGTGGTTTTGGTCGGCCAGAGGTAGAAGCCGAACTGCCCAAACGGGAACAGCTACCCAATGATAACTATCGCATTAACTCCACCTTTAAGGTTTATCTCAAAAAAGTCCGGGAAGGCCCTCACCGTGGTCCTCAGCTGGTGGTATCCAGAGCGGCGGCTGGTTTAGTGGTCTATCTGTTTGCCAACGAAGTCCCAGAAATAGAAGATGAGGTGGTCAGGATTGTCGCAGTGGCACGGGAAGCTAATCCTCCTTCTCGTCATGTTGGACCAAGGACTAAAATTGCTGTAGATACCCTGGAGCGAGATGTGGATCCGGTGGGAGCTTGCATTGGTGCTAGAGGTTCCCGCATTCAAGTTGTGGTGAATGAATTACGAGGTGAAAAAATCGACGTAATTCGTTGGTCTCCTGATCCATCTACCTATATTGCCAACGCTCTTAGCCCAGCCCAAGTGGATCAGGTGCTACTAGTCAATCCAGAAGAACGTCAAGCTCATGTTTTAGTAGCAGAAGACCAGCTGAGTTTAGCTATAGGCAAAGAAGGACAAAATGTTCGCCTTGCCGCCCGCCTTACGGGTTGGAAGATTGACATTAAAGATGCTGCGCAATACAAAAAAGACACTACCGACATGTCTAAACAGGATACCCTAGAAGAAGAAGATGTCGATAGCAATGAGTTACAGGAAGATTACCAAGAAGGAGTAGAAACACCAGAAAATGTGCTGGATGCTGAGCCAGTGCTTGATTTGAATACTCAAGAAGAAGAATGAGGAATTTTAGGGGTTAACCCTGAGGTGAGGAAAGTTTTGCCAAGGTTGAGAATGGTAATGGTATACAATGATACCCCTAAGCTTGTTGGTTTAGAATGGTAGTGGAGTGTGGGGTTTCGGCTTTGGTCAAGAATTCTTTTACAGTTTTCTTCCAAGCCAATGAGTTATTGAATACTTCCACTTATTGCTGGGTTAGTCTACTCCCCCTACCCCCTACTGCCGGTTGGTGTGGTGATTTTATTCTTGTGTTAGTCATCCCAGTCTCAAGGGTGTGAGGATCTCTACTATAGTTTTTCATCTTCTGCTCACACCACCGGTTAGCCCACATCCGTACCGCCTTCTGGCATTGATTTTTGGTTTCATTGGGTAACTCAATCAGGTAAAACAGGGCGTTTGCCCAATCGCAAACGCCCTACAAGCCTCCATCTACCGTACCCTTTAAAGAAGGAGGACTTTTGAGATTTTCCAAACCGAAAACCCTTATGAAACCAAACTATCGACGTTGTCTTAGCTGCCGGAAAGTAGCACCAAAACAGGAGTTTTGGCGTATTGTCCGAGTCTATCCGTCACGAAAGGTACAATTAGATCAGGGTATGGGTCGTTCAGCTTACTTATGTCCTCAACTGAGTTGCCTAGCGGCGGCTCAAAAGAAAAACCGACTGGGGCGATCACTGCGTGCATCGGTGCCAAAAAATCTGTACGAAACTTTATGGCAGCGTTTAGCTACCATGCCAAGCCAACCCAATTTAGGTAATTAAAGGGTGAATCTAGCAGCAATTTCTTCCATGTATGTTCGTCCGGGGAACATAAGTAATCGTTAGGATACTAAGGAAGTCATTAGTTCTATTGATGCTCTGGTTTCAACAGGGAGGTGAATTTACTTCGATTATACGCTAGCTACCTTTAAAGGCATACGCGGTGATTAGGCGGTTTAACCGAACCGTCAATTTAAAATGCTGCTTGGCTTTTTTCACAGGAAAGAAGCACGCGATAATAGATAAACTTATCAAACTACCGTTGAGGTGAACACACCAACGAAAAAGCATGGATGGTTGATTATCTGTTGAGCATCGCTTATCTTATCGTTTAAGCTTTCCAATAAAGCTTGATAAAGTAAAAAGTCATTCGAGTAGTTGAGTATGGTTTAACAACACGTAGGTACGACAGGGGAATAGTGCATGAACAGCGGCAAAGTCAGAATTTACGAATTATCACGGGAATTGAATTTGGACAACAAGGAAATTTTGAGCATCTGTGAAGGACTCAATATTGCAGTTAAAAGTCACAGTAGCACGATTACAGAATCGGATGCCCAACGGATTCGCACGACAGCCGAAAAATATTCTGACCAACTAGCAGCTGTAAGCAATAGCGAAGGTGAGTCATCGGCAAATAAAGGTTCTAAGTTAAGCTCTGGTAAATTAGTTCGACGTCCCAAAGGGGAGCGGAAGCAGCAAATTGTGGAGCTTCGTAAGCACAAACGCAGTTCTGGGAATACTTCTAGCCAGAGAAGTAATCAAATGGCAATCCCACCCCAACCTCCCATTAAGCCGACTGCTATACCCCCTCGTCAACCTAGCACTCTCAATCGACCTAAGCAGGTCATTGAACAGGACACCAAGATTAAGCAGGATACTAAACCAGAACTAGCTGCTAAACCAGAACTAGCCGCTAAACCAGAACCAGCCGCTAAACCAGAACTAGCCGCTAAACCAGAACCAGCAGCTAAACCAGAACCAGCAGCTAAACCAGAACCAGCAGCTAAACCAGAACCAGCAGCTAAACCAGAACCAGCAGCTAAACCAGAACTAGCCGCTAAACCAGAACTAGCCGCTAAACCAGAACTAGCCGCTAAACCAGAACTAGCCGCTAAACCAGAACCAGCCGCTAAACCAGAACTAGCCGCTAAACCAGTCCAGAAGATTTCACAGCAGAGTACTGCCTCAGCTAAGATTACAGAAAAACCAAAATTAACTGGACCTCCTGTCAGAGTATCACAATCAAAAAGTCAGCCGGCTAAGGTTGAACGACCGATAAAGTCAAACCAAAAAGGTTCTTCCGGTTCAAAGTCAGTAAAGAGTCCAACTCCTAACAAATCCCCTAACAAATCCCCTGTTATTAATAAACAGTCAACGCCCTCGGAAACATCACCACCAAAGCGTTCTAGTTCACCAAGACCAACCGTTCCTGAACTCCAGCGACCTCCAAAAAGAACCAAACCAGGTCTTGATAAAGACAATTCTCAAGTAGCAGCAATCGATGCTGACTCAACGGGTCTGACAGATGATGGCTCTGATCAAGAGACCAACACCTTAGTCAATGAATCTGAGGAACTGCTCAAGGAGGTCAAGCTCCGGCGACCATCTGTCCCCCGACCTGCTAAGAAAAAAGAGTGGGAGGCAGAAAATGGAGAAGACGAAGACAAAGCCCAGAAGGGTAAATCCGCCAAACTCAAGCGGCGACCTAAAATGATTCTGGATGATGAAGATGATATTGAAACAGAATCAGATCAAATCGATAACAAAATCGATGGTTCATTTTCAGTTAGTCTTTCTCTGGCTCGTCCTCCCAAACCAAAGTCACTACAAAAACAGCAAAGCCAAGCACATACTGCCAGTGTTAACCAAAAGAAGAAGCCTGCTAAAGCCAGTAGTAGCAACAAGTCGGATCAGCGCGATCGCCGTCGTACACAGAAAAGTCAGCCCAAACGCCCAGAACAAATTGTTTTGAGAGACTCACTCACCATTAGAGACCTGGCTAATCAACTTGCTATTGCAGAAACTGACATTGTTAAAATGCTCTTCTTCAAAGGCATAGCTGTGAGTGTTACCCAGACTTTGGATGTTCCTACTGCCACAATGGTAGCTGAGGAAGTGGGAGTCAAGGTCGAGATGGAAGAAGAAGCCTCTGCTGCGACTAAGGTGGAAATGCTGGATGTCCAAGACCTGGAAAACCTCGAGCGGCGTCCACCTGTGGTGACAATTATGGGTCATGTTGACCACGGTAAAACGACTCTACTCGATGCCATTCGTGAAGCAAAAGTGGCTCAAGGAGAAGCCGGTGGAATTACCCAGCATATTGGTGCATACCACGTAGATGTTGAGCATGAGGAGAAAATTCAACAGGTTGTCTTCTTAGACACCCCCGGTCACGAAGCCTTTACAGCCATGCGGGCAAGGGGAACAAAAGTAACCGATATTGCTGTGCTAGTAGTAGCGGCTGATGATGGGGTGCAACCTCAGACCCTTGAAGCCATTAGTCATGCTAGAGCTGCTGAAGTTCCCATGGTCGTTGCTATTAACAAAATTGATAAAGCCGGAGCTCAACCTGATCGGGTTAAGCAAGAATTATCAGAACGGGGCTTGGTTCCAGAAGAATGGGGTGGTGAAACGATCATGGTACCAGTGAGTGCTATCCAAAGGGAAAACTTGGATTCACTGCTGGAGATGATTCTATTGGTCTCAGAGCTAGAAGAACTCTCTGCTAATCCGGATCGACCAGCCAAAGGTACGGTGATTGAAGCTCACCTCGATAAAGCTAGAGGGCCTGTTGCTACCTTCTTAGTGCAAAACGGTACGCTGCGGGTGGGTGATAGCCTGGTTGTTGGTTCAGTTTTCGGTAAGGTCAGAGCCATGCTTGATGACCGAGGACAGCGAGTCGAACAAGCCAGTCCCTCGTTTGCTGTGGAAGTCCTTGGCTTGAGTGATGTTCCAGCTGCTGGTGATGAGTTTGAAGTCTTTGAGAGCGAAAAAGAAGCCCGGGCAGTTGCTGGAGAAAGAGCTCAACAGCAACGTCAATCTCGCCTGCAAACTCGCATGAAATCACGGCGAGTTACCCTCACTGAATTATCAGCCCAGGCTCAAGAAGGTGAACTCAAGGAACTCAACTTGATTTTGAAGGCAGACGTTCAAGGCTCGGTGGAAGCTATTCTGGGATCCCTCGAACAGCTGCCCCAAAATGAAGTGCAAATTCGAGTTCTACTGGCTGCCCCTGGGGAAGTCACCGAAACGGATGTGGACTTAGCGGCTGCTAGTGGTGCAGTTATTGTTGGCTTTAACACTACCTTAGCTCCTGGTGCTCGACCAGCAGCTGAACAGGAAGGGGTAGATGTGCGGGAATACAACATTATCTACAAACTCCTGGATGATGTTCAAGGTGCTATGGAAGGTCTGTTAGAGCCAGAAGAGGTAGAAGAACCATTGGGTGAAGTAGAAGTTCGAGCTGTCTTCCCAGTGGGTCGTGGTGCCGTTGCGGGTTGCTATGTACTCTCAGGCAAAGCCGTGCGCAATTGCCGTTTACGAGTGCGGCGTGGTAGCAAAGTTATCTACGAAGGAGTTTTGGATTCCCTCAAGCGTGTTAAGGATGATGTCAAGGAAGTCAATGCTGGCTACGAATGTGGTATGGGTGTTGATAAATTCAACGACTGGGCGGAAAAAGATATCATTGAAACCTATCAGATGGTAACCAAGCGACGGACTCTCTCCCTGAAGTAGGGCTGAGGGGTGTTCTTACCCAGGCATCCATTGCCGGGTAGGTTGTTTTGTTTAAGGTTGAAGGTTAAAGGTTATTGAGACGAGTTGCTCTGTGGCAAGCTTGCAATTGTCAAGGTTCCATCCAAAGCAACTTTTAACCTGTTAACCGATAACCTCCAACCCTAACCCTGCCAAATTGTAAGTATTAAGTGTTGCTAAAAGCACAATCCTAAAAAAGCAGATAGGATAGTGTACAGGTAAGCTTAATAGTTTACCACTTAAGCATGACCCAACTAGATTCATCTGTATTAAATTTTGGTAAGGTGCATATGGCAAGCTTCGTTAAATCCGAATCCGGACCATTAGATCACGACACTCAAGTTTGGGACAGTCTTAAACAAGCCATAGCCGCTAGTTCAGGATTCCAACGCTGGCAAATGGAACATCCCTTGGGTGAACAATTTCAGGATTACAGTCTTGATAGCCGAGTGCGTCGTTACTTACGTGAAACTCTAGAAATGCTTGCCTACTGAAATCCTTAGGGTTTCCTGTCAACGGTCAACGGTCAACTGTCAAAGGCTGCTGGACGAAAGACAAATGAGGAAGGATAATTAGCATTGCTGCTGATTTTGGACTTGACATGGCCTTTGAATATCCTGATGACCTGAAATACCTTGATAGCCACGAATATGTACGGCTTGATGGAGAAATTGCCACTATTGGTATTACCGCCTTTGCCATTGACCAACTGGGTGACTTAGTTCTTCTGGAACTCCCAGAAATTGACGACACTATCGAGAAGGGTAACAAAGAAAATGACAAAAGCTTTGGTACCATTGAATCGGTCAAGGCAGTTTCGGATCTATATTCCCCGGTATCGGGTACGGTGGTAGAAAGAAATGAGGAGATGATCGAGGCTCCTGAACAGATTGCAGAAGACCCCTATGGTGAAGGCTGGTTAATTAAAGTGCGGCTGAATGACCCTGATAACCCACTGGAGGGTGTCCTTTCTGCTGAGGAGTACCGTGCCAAAGTCGAGGCAGAGTAGATTATAAATTGGGTTTAACAGCAAGTAACTTAAGATACAGCTATAGCGAAGGTTCTGTAAAAAGCTGATAAATAGGGTTGTCATCACTACACCCAGCTGTGTAAAGTTGTGTATCTAGAATCAATCTAGCAACACCCCTAGCTTGTCAAATGCTAGGTTTTCATATTGTATATTTAGAACTAAATTGCTTTAGTTCTAAATCGCTTTAGTTATACATCCGGGCTTTGTGTATCTATAGATTTACAGATTTACCAACTTAGGGGGTCACAGCCATCAAAAGTGACCCCCGCCTTCGCTGCTTAATTCACAAATTGATTTACTATGCAGAATTTGGATATCCAGGATCAAAAAAATAGAGCAAATACTCAGTCGTTGCTGAAATCTGACCCCAATCTTTCCGCATCACAAACACTACCATCTACCGATGCTTTTGTCAATCGACACATAGGTCTAAATCCAGATGCAATAGAGCAAATGCTCAAGGTCCTGGGTATATCCACTATAGATAGCCTGATTGAGCAAACTGTACCCGCCGCTATTTGGCTTAATCAACCCCTGCAGTTACCACCAGCCCAAAGCGAGTATGCTGCCCTGGCTCAGCTAAAAGAAATTGCCTCTAAGAATCAAGTATTCCGGTCTGTCATTGGCATGGGATATTACGACTGCATTACCCCACCTGTAATTCAACGGAATATCCTAGAAAATCCTGGTTGGTACACGGCTTACACCCCTTACCAAGCAGAAATTGCTCAGGGGCGACTCGAAGCACTACTCAATTTCCAGACAATGATTATAGACTTGACTGGTCTGGAAATTGCTAATGCTTCCTTGTTGGATGAAGGAACAGCAGCAGCGGAAGCTATGAGCATGAGCTATGGTCTGTGTAAGACGAAAGCCAAACACTTCTTTGTTTCCCAAACCTGTCATCCCCAAACTATCGCAGTGGTACAAACCAGGGCTAGACCTTTGGGAATTGAGGTGATTGTTGGTGACCACCGCACTTTTGAATTTGACCAAGATATTTTTGGAGCTCTGCTTCAGTACCCAGCAACGGATGGCACGATATACGATTATCGGGAATTTATTGATAAGGCTCATGGTGCTAAAGCCTTAGTAACTGTGGCAGCTGACATTCTAAGCCTTACCCTACTTACACCCCCTGGAGAATTCGGAGCTGATATTGCCATAGGTTGTACCCAGCGCTTCGGTGTTCCCTTAGGATATGGGGGACCTCATGCAGCTTATTTTGCTACTCGGGCAGCTTATAAACGGCAAGTACCAGGACGTATCGTTGGTGTATCAAAAGATGCTAATGGTAAACCAGCACTGCGCTTGGCACTGCAAACCCGTGAACAACATATCCGTCGTGACAAAGCTACGAGCAATATTTGTACTGCCCAAGTGCTGTTGGCGGTGATAGCTTCAATGTATGCAGTTTATCATGGGCGAGAGGGAATCAAACGTATTGCCGAGAGAATTCATCAATTAACGGTTATCCTGGCGGAGGGACTGAAACGCTTAGGTTACAGTATTAGCTCAGAACCGTTTTTTGATACCTTGCGCGTAGAATTAAGCGATCGCTCTGTGTCCGGAATTATCGAAGCAGCTGAAGCACGTCAAATTAACCTACGTATTATTGATTCAACTACTATCGGGATTTCCCTGGATGAGACAACGACGGCTGGGGATTTAGTAGACTTGTGGGAAATTTTTGCAAGTTTAGGGGAACCCAGCAGTGCATCCCTACTCTTTACTGTGGAAGAGTTGGCGGCTGAGGTAACAACTAAGGTGACAGCTGATTTTAATGAACCATTTGCTCGCCGTAGTACCTACTTAACCAACCCAGTATTCAACCGCTATCACTCAGAAACAGAGTTACTGCGCTATTTGCACCGCCTGGAAAGTAAGGATTTGGCTCTAAACACCTCCATGATTCCTCTGGGTTCGTGTACCATGAAGCTGAATGCCACTGCTGAGATGATGCCAGTGACATGGCCGGAATTTGGCAAGATTCATCCGTTTGCTCCCCTGTCCCAAACTCACGGATATCAAATTATATTCCAGCAGCTGGAAGAATGGTTAGCAGAAATTACTGGCTTTGCTGGCATTTCTCTTCAACCTAATGCTGGTTCCCAAGGGGAATATGCAGGATTACTGACTATTTGTAAGTACCATGAAAACCGGGGAGAAGGCGATCGCAATATCTGTTTAATTCCTACTTCTGCCCATGGTACCAATCCCGCCAGTGCGGTGATGGCTGGTTTAAAGGTGGTGGCTGTTGCTTGTGATCAGATGGGCAACATTGATTTAGATGATTTGAGGAAGAAGGCCGAGCACCATAGCCAAAAACTAGCTGCTCTGATGGTGACTTATCCCTCTACCCATGGTGTGTTTGAACAAGAGATTAAAGATATCTGTGCCATTGTCCACAACCATGGGGGACAGGTTTATATGGATGGGGCGAATATGAATGCCCAAGTGGGATTGTGCCGTCCAGGGGACTTTGGGGCAGATGTGTGTCACCTGAACCTGCACAAAACCTTCTGTATTCCCCACGGTGGGGGTGGACCTGGCATGGGACCAATTGGGGTGATGCCTCACTTAGTACCATTCCTACCCAAAACCTTACAGTCTCAACCTTCCACTTTATCTATTGGTGCAATTTCTGCGGCACCCTGGGGAAGTGCCAGCATTCTACCGATTTCCTGGATGTATATTGCCATGATGGGTAGTGCGGGGTTAACTGAGGCGACTAAAGTGGCTATTCTTAATGCTAATTACATGGCTAAGCGGTTAGACCCTTACTATCCTGTTCTGTACAAGGGGAACAATGGATTAGTGGCTCATGAGTGTATTGTAGATTTGCGATCGCTTAAAAAGTCTGCGGGCATCGAAGTGGATGATATTGCCAAACGCCTGATGGATTATGGTTTCCATGCTCCAACGGTATCCTGGCCTGTAGCGGGGACAATGATGGTGGAACCTACTGAAAGTGAGTCGAAGGAGGAACTCGACCGTTTCTGTGATGCCATGATTGCCATCCGCCAGGAAATTAAAGCGATTGAATCGGGTCAGGTAGACCAAAGGGACAATCAGCTGAAGAATGCTCCCCATACTGCAGAAGCCTTGATGGTCAGTGAATGGACTCATCCCTATACCCGTGAGGAAGCAGCATATCCTGCATCTTGGTTAAGGGAACACAAGTTTTGGCCTGTGGCAGGGCGCATAGATAATGCCTTTGGGGATAGAAATTTGGTTTGTTCTTGTGAGGGAATGGAGGCGTATATCTAACTCCAAAGTCAATCCTCGAGTGTGGGGAGATGGTGAGGCAGCGGGGTATTGGAGCTTTCCCCCACTCGCGCTTTGCTGTGGTTCCCCCCACTCGCGCTTTGCATCAAGACAACAGGTAATCATTTTGTTGATTTGTTGAGAGCTGAGCACTGATGGCTGACTGCTGAGAGCTGACCGCTAACCGCTAAATGCTCACACTCTTCAAAAATAACGTTTCTAAGCACGATGACGAATCACTCCCGGTAACTGGCGCAGCACATCATTTTTATATCGAGCGAATTTTTTAATGGCATCTTGATTGACAATATTCTTTTTAGGAAGATTAACAGTAATCGTTTCTTCCATTTGCCATGGATCAAAGTTTTCCCAGTTTTCAAAGTAGGCTTGCAAGTACAGCCAATAGGCTAGATCGAGCTGAGCATCGTATACAATCAGAATACATGGCATTGGTTCTTTTAACCATGGCTCTATGTCTGAGCGTCCTAGGGGAAAGCCGATTGTTTCTTGATCAGCGGCTAGCATGCTCAGAAAATCGGTTGCCTTTAGCTTGACGTAAATTTTACCATTTTCAAGTTCACAATTGGCATCATAGGTAAAGATAATTAGGTCAAACCCATAAGTGTACTCAAGCTCAACTCGTTCTACTGAGTAACCACATAAGAATACATATCGTTCCACATAATTGATACTGATATCAGCAATAATTTGTTCTCTCGGTCGTTTTTTTGACGTCATTGACCGGAAGCTATAGAAATGGTTTACTCTATAGCTTACAGCAGTTTTCAATTGGGTCAGTACTTTCGTTCTGGGTTTTAGGGAGCAGGGAGTAGGGAGCACCGAGTAGGGAGTAGGGAGTAGGGAGTAGGGAGTAGGAAAAAATCCTGTGTACCTGTGTACTGTGTACCTGCATCGCTAAATAAAAGCGATCGCTTATCCCCGTAGACAAGCGATCGCTTTTATTATTCAGAGATTATCCAATGAAAAATCCGATTTAACTACCAGCTAGGACAAAATCCACTTCATCAGCTCCGTCAGTTTGATCTTGACCAGAGGTAATTTGTTCCCCATTCACTTCAACAGCGAAAGGTGTGCTGTCTAAATTGATATTGTAATCCGTTGCGTCAGCAGTGTATCCCACACTAGCTACCATCTTACGACCCTCATCGGTATAGATGAATGCCAACATTTGGTTTTTTTCTTTCTGATTGTCGTAAGCCCAAATGACCATATATTGTTGGTCTTGATAGTCGAATACTTTAGGCGCACGAGTGGGGACATAACGACCAGGAGCTCCAAAGCTAACATCCAAGAAGTTTTGCACAGAACTGTCTTGTACGATAGCGTAGGCAACTTCTTCGGGAGAGGTAACTTCTGCGTCACCTTCACTTTCGTCCCTCTCCTCTTCTTTATCACGGTTGCGGAAATAATCCACAGCCACTTTAGTTCCGACCGCACCGACTGCTGCTATACCAGCACCCATTAGTATGTTGCGCAGTTTACTCATTTGTTGTTATGGCCTATGACTATCAACGCATTATAATATAGCAGTTCTCTAAGTATTCAGCTATCAGCTATCAGCTATCAGCTAATGCGCACGCTACTTGAGGTGCTACAGATGGTGCTTTTGAATAAGCGATGCAGCGCGGTCTTGGGGAGGCAGCGCGGTCTTGGGGGTTCCCCCCATGAGCGACTGCCGTGGTTTCCCCCACTCGCGCTTTGCATCAAGACAACAGGTAAGCATTGGAATAATGCTGAGTTACTTTAGCTGACGGCACCTCAAGTAGCGTGAGCTTTTAGCTCACGGCTGACGGCTGACGGCTGACGGCTGAATGCTTACGCAGTTCTCAATTCCATAGTGTTTACAGATTCTGGATCACAAATGGTTTGATAGCACTACTACTCCACTTATTCTTGAGTTTCTCAACTATAAATGGCCGAATTACAAACTTAGGGGGCACACCGTTATGTACATCAATCCGTAGGAACGTATGAGGAGAGCGGGCTGTTCTGCCTTTACCTTTGCGTCCGATAAATAAAAGCGATCGCGCCACCATTTGAACATAACCGCCCTGACTAATTTCCATCACTTCAACCTCATCTTTGCGCTGACCCCGCAAACTAGCACCACTTCCGCCACAGACCAGCCAATTTAAATTGGAGTCAGCATGTTTAGTATCAAGGGTACGCAAATGCTCAAAGCAATGGGCATGTCCACTTAAGATTAAATCTACCAGTGGTCGTTTTTCCGGTAGGGAACCAATAGCAGCAGCCACCTGATCGAATACTTGGCGTAAATGGCCACGAACTGCGATCGCATCTGGCTGCTCCCATCGGCTTGTTTCCGTTAAATAGGGAGAGTGATGAAGATAGTGCGTTTACGTCCGGCGCATGTACCGCTGCTCGTTTGGATAAAAAATCCCCTATCTCTGGGCTGACATGCTCGAGAATGTGATCACGAACTGCTTCTTCTATGCCTGCCAAGGTTTTAACCTGTTCAGGGTCTGTTTCTACGCACACGCAAAGCGGCAATTGCTCGGGCGTGGGCTTTGATTTGGGCATGTTTGTCAGCATCCATACTGATCTGATCATAAATCAACTTCTCAAAGCTTAGCTCTAATTTGTCAAAACAGAACTTTAGTCTTTATGCTCCCTGTAAAATCGGGATGCACTCTTCCGTCAGGGTTTTTGTCGCCCTCGTCAAGGCCACGATATTCATCTTTAACACCATTAGCAACAATCCCTAAAACTTTAATTTGAGACAGTTTCAGATTCTCAAGAGCTTGGGTCAGAGCAGAACGGTCTGTTTTCTCAATCCGAGTTACCAGAATCAACCCATCGGTGCTAGGGGTAAGCAAGGTAGTATCTGCTAATCCCAAAACTGGGGGAGTATCATAAATGACTAGGTCAAACATTTCCTCGAAATATTTGATTAATCTTTTCATTTTCTCGGAATAGAGCAGTTTGGTAGGGTCTGAAGTAATTTCCCCTGTAGTTAAAATTGATAAGTTAGGGTGCTCAGGTCGTTTTTGGGTAATTACATTTTGAATTAGCCATTTTAAGTTAGATATACTCCGGCAATTAATTTTATCTTCACTTGGAAGTAGCCATCTTAATGGATATCTAAATTTGTACTTAATTCGATTTGTAATTTTATTTTTTAATTGATCTATAGATGTCGATTCGGGATTTAGCGTGTCAATTAGCTGTTTTAATTCAGATATACTCGGGTCTTCAATTATATTATTATTGTCGTAGTTAATTAGCGCTTTAATAAATAGCGTTAGGTTATCGTCGGCAATTAAATTTATTAATCCACACTCCTTGGATAACTGCAATCTGTGATGAACTTGGGGTTTACGCATATCTGCATCCACTAATAACACCTTTTTCCCCATTGTTGCCGCTATTTGAGCCAGGAAAAGCGCAATGGTTGACTTCCCATCTCTAGGCAGAGCTGAACTGATGGCCAGAGAACGGATTGGGCGGTCTGAACTCAGTAATTGAATATTGGTATTGAGTATTCGTAGAGCTTCCAAAAAGTGTGAGGATTGGGAGTAACCATCATAGATGTAAGGCGTTGATTTGTGCTTCGAATCTGGTCTTAGGCACGTCAAAGGTTTAAACAATAAATCTCTTACTGTTGCTAAAGAGTTATTACTTGCCGTTGCTGCTAGTTTTTTATTAACGGGGATATTCCCTAACAAAGGCAGTTTGGTTTGCTGTTTGATTTCTAGGGCAGTGTGATAAACGTTATCTAATTTTTCTAAAATAAAAGCAACACCAATGCCTACAGCAATACTAGCTACAGCTCCCAAGGTTATACTACGTGGGATATTAGGAGAGATGGGAGCCTCTGGCCGAACTGGATTTTCAATTACTTCCCAAGGAATCTCAGTTTGGGCGGCTTCGATTTGCAACGTTTCGCCGGTAGCCCGAAAACGGTTTAACCCCTCAGTAGCAATTTGTATTTCTAGCTGTAAGTCGCTATATTGTCTGGTTAAAGCAGGTATTTGTTGATCCTGTTGTTTTAGCTGTTGTTGGGCAACTAATAAGGTTTGACGTTGGGTTTCAAGCCTTTGCACTTCAGTTACAGCTTCTGCTAACTTGGCTCCTAAAATTCGCTCTACTTCTTGCTCTAGGATCGGCAGGAGGTTTTGCCGTTGATTTTGCAGAAGTCGAATCGCCGTGCTTTGTGGTTGGAAGCGAGTTAATTCCGCAGCAATTTGCGTTTCCACCTCTCTTAACTGACCAATAATTTCCTGATATAGTGGAGCTTCACTAAGAGCGGCCACAGCCCCAGTTTCTTCTTGTAGAGAACTAAGATTGAAGCGGCTTTTAGCTAATTGTTGTTCAAGGGCTAAGTTTTGCTCCTTCAAGGCGGTCATTTGAGACGTGATTTGTGCAGCTTTCATCTCTGGGTCAGTGAACTGATATCGCTGTCGAAAGGCTTGTAATTGGTTTTGCAGTTGATTTACTCTGGCTTGTAAGGATGGTAACTGGTTTTCAATGAAGTTAATCCCTTGGCGTAAGTTTGTCTGGCGCTCGTCCTTGGAGTACTTCAGGTAGACTTCGACTAATTGCTCTAAAATCGTGAAGATAAGATCCGGATCGTTTCCCTGGTAGCTGATTTCCAAGATCTTAGTTTTCCCTAAGCGAGTAATTTTTAAATTGCCAATTAAGGAATCATAACTAATTTCAGGATAGTTTTTTTTGATTTCTGCGAGCACTTTTTTCATTAGCTCAGGACTACGCAGAACTTCAATTTGGGTTTGGTAGTCTAAACTAGATTGAATGTTGTTGTTCCTTGAAGTAGGCGCTAAATTACTTAAGTCATTTTCAGCTTTAGCATTAACAGGCTCTACTAAAATCCGAAATTTGCTTTCGTAAATTGGCTCTTCATTTAAAGTTCTCGGGATGACGAAGGATATCCCTGTCACTGTTACCCCTACAATGACTAATCCTCGCCGTCGCGCTAGCGCAAACCAACGCCCTAAATCCCACTCACTGTCTTCTGGTTCTAACGACTGTGACCCTTGAGGTAAAGGGGGAAAGCTACCGTTACTACTTGGAACTGGGGGAGGAGAGGGAGAAAAGTTATGAACCATTGAGTTTCGCTTCCAATTTAATCAAGGGGATGCTAGAACAGTTGACTACACAAGAGTTGGTTGGTACCGGTTATACAGAGATATGGCACCTTCAATTAAAAGCTATAAAATTTATAATTCAGCAGTCATGATTCAGTAACAATACTAAATAATTGTTTTTGAAAATAAATAAAAATAAAAATAATTTTCTAATATATAAGCTTCTATTTTAACTTCTATTTAAAGTTAAAACAATGAACGTAAAGGATTCAATATTTTGAATATTGGTTCTAAAATATTAGAGAGGGTATCAGTGATTTTTGTATAACTGGATCGACCAGCAATGATAATATCGTTCTGGGATAGCAGAGGGTTAGTTTGGGGATCAATTCCTTGTTTAAAATTGACTTCGATTTCCCTTCGGGTTAGGCTACCATCAGGATTAAAACGAATTAGCTCCACAATTTTTTCGGCTCGCTCATTAAATCCACCCACAGAAAGCAACGCTTCATTAAGAGTGGTATTAGATGGCATTGCGACTGTTCCTGGTTGTTTCACTTCTCCAGCAACATTGACCCGAATTACATCTGGAGAAAGGTTAGTCGAGGCAATTTGAGCAGCTTCTACGGCGGTAATTTCTGTGGCAGTAGGAATAATTACTGTGTCTCCCTTTTGCAAGGCCAAATCTTGACTGAGGTCGCCATCTTGTAATAATTTCCAGAGGTTAATGTTAATCAGCTGTTCTGTGCCATCGCGAGTGGGGCGACGCACTTGAATTTCCCGCACGTTAGCTGAGGGTTTAATGCCTCCGGCGGTTTGAATCGCTTGACTAACTGTCGGGCGACTAGTGCCGTTTTGTCCTCCTTCTAGGCGGTAAGCGCCTGGTCGAAATACTTCCCCTACCACAGCAACATCAGATATTTCCTCAGTGCTAGCCAGATTAGATGCTGCTAGTTGAGCGGTTTTGGTTAAATCAACTGAAGGTGTGGCTGGAATCATAATTACATCCCCATCCCGCAAAATCAGGTCTTGACTTAAGTCACCAGTTTGCAGCAGTGCCCAGAGATTGAGGTTAATAGTCTGGGTGATACCAGAAGGTTGAGAACGCCGAATTTTGACTCCCTCTAAATCCGCCGCTTGGGTTATCCCGCCAGCAAGCTGGACTGCTTGAGCGAGACTGGGAAACTGGCCATCATTGACGAAAGGTAAAATGTAGGAGCCTGGTTGTTTAATTTCCCCAGAAATAGCTATTTTTAAGGGGCGGGGTTTTACTAAACTGACTGTGATGGCAGGAGAACGCAATTCCGATTGATATTTAGCTGCGATCGCGATTTCGGCTTCTTCTAAGGTCATACCGTCAACGGTCAGTTTCCCGACTAAGGGCAACTTCAGAGAGCCATCCACACCAACCTGTTGTTCGCCACTAAATTCTGGCATCTTGAAAATACTAATTAGAATCAAATCACCTGCACCAAGGGTATAGGTCTGGTCTATAACAGGGCTAACGGGCTCTACAGCAGGTACAGGAGTTGTAGAATCAGTTGGATAGGGGGATGGTAGTGTCTGGGTAGGTTGCTCAAAGGTCGGCAGAGGTACGATTTCTGTGGACTGACCTTGGGACGATGGTAGTGTCTGGGTAGGTTGCTCAAAGGTGGGCACAGGTAGGGTTTCTGTGGACTGACCTTGGGACGACTGACCTTGGGACGGTGTTGGTGTAGATTGAGCAATAGTCGATTGAGCCATAGTCGATTGAGCAATAGTCGGAGCAGGTAGAATCTCCCTCAGCTGTTCACCATTAGGCAGTAATTCCCTGAATGTAACCATAGCTAAGTTCCCAGAAGCAGCTAAGTTGGCATGGGCAAGGATAATCTCAGGATGATCCTCTACTTGATTAGACCTCTGGAACAATAGACCTTTTGCAAAAGTATTTTTCTGATACTGTTCTTGATGGAATAGCGAGTGGGGAGGAGCTGTGTTGGTCACCTGCGCCCGCACCTTGTAAACCCCTTGGGAACCCTCTTTGGCCGACTGCATCGCTTTTCGTGAATTCTTGTTCACTGTTGCCTGTTCCGAGATCCGCTGTTCCCTCTTCTGAAAGAAGTCTAATGAACCTTTAACCCAAGTTACCTCTGAGCTAAAGGTTAATTTCCCCGGAGATCTATTGGTATTGTTGGCATTTGCTACCACCTCCGATTTCGTTTGTTTGTCCACCTTAGCTATCCCTGGAGCTGGTATTTCAGATTGTGCTGTCACTAATTCTGGAGTGGGAGCACCTGGCAAGGGGAAGGAACTTTGGCTAACTGGGGTAAACGTGGAAATCATCTGAGCTCGGGGTTTTTTCGGTACCTTCACTGGAGCTGCATCGACTGTAAAGACAATTTCGGGATGATCCTCTGCTTGATTAGACATCTGGTAAAACGAGCCATTAACCCAAGTCACCTCTGAGCTAAAGGTTAATTTCCCCAGAGGTCTATTGGTATTGTTGGCATTTGCTCCTAACTCCGATTTCTTTTGTTTCTCGACCTTAGCTATTGGGGAAATCATCTCAGCTCGCGGTGTTTTCGGTACCTTCACTGGAGCTGCATCGACTGTTTCAAATCGCATTGTGAGCAAATCACCGCCAACGGAGCGAGCAACAATTCGATCAATCGGTAGTGTTTTAACTATCTCTGGCGGAATAACGGTTGCAGCAGGAAGGGATGGTTGAATCTTTGCAAAGTTTTTTGGGCTAACGGTTTGTCGGCTGAGCCCTGGTAGGGTTGGCTGTGAATTACTTTGGTTTAACTGAGATTGGGTAAGGGAAAACTTTGGCTTAGCAAACGTTTGTGGGAAAGTATTGGCTTTTGAATCTTGGGGATTGGTATCCTTTTTTCCTTGATGGAAGGAACTGACCTTTCTTGATTGATCAGTACAAAGCAGTTGGACAATAGGACTATCAAGGGAAAACTTGGGATTAGCAAAGGTTTTTGGGAAAGTATTGGCTTTTGAATCTTGGGGATTGGTATCCTTTTTTACTTGATGGTAGGAACTGACATTTATTGATTGATCAGCACAAAGTAGTTTGACAATAGGACTATCTTTATAATTCCAATTGTTACTCAGCCCAAACCCTAAAGAATAGCTAACGGCGGCTGACATGGGAATCAGTACTAAGGCTCTAAGCATAAGATTATTTTATGGACTTCAACAAACTCCAATTTTTGGACTAAGCACCTTGGTAATTCTATGACTAAGGTTTATCGAGCAACATAAAATTTGCTGATTAGACAGTAAAGTAAGTTATCTAAAACCAGTTAGAGCTTCGGTTAGGTTAACGTTGTTAACCTAACTTTGGTTAGTTTTGTCGGGTGCATCTCATATTTGTAAAAAAGTTCGTAGGGTGTGTTAGGGGGGGTCTCATTTTCCGCCTCGTAGCCAGGGTTTAGACAGCCCACCCCGTAACGCACCACCTTGTCAAACAACTTTTAGGAGATGCACCCGTTTTCTCTGGGTAGTAATGTAGAGCTGTTACCAATAGCTTTTGAAAGTTTAACAGGACTTATATAGCAGTCCTATATGATTCGTGAAATATATTGGCAAAAGTGAACGCTAAAAGCCTTGCCCAGCAATAATCCCAGATTTTCCTGATTTTACAAATGATTTAGGATTGCTATAGTTACTACATATAGTTAAAGAGTCACTACGGGGAGAGGCTGAGGGTAACTGTCACGGACCTAAGTTAATGCACCTCTATCCTTAATACTGGTCTTAGTGTAGTTATCAGGATTATTCCCTACAGGATTCTGTTCCTGCAATCATTGAGAACCCTGCCCCGATGATAGCATTGCTAAGACGTTAAAGTGACGCTTCCTTTGTCAATAAGTAATTATACTTGATTATAGCAGTTTGACCTTGGGTGAGGTACCTCGTCCTGGGTTAATGGGATTAGGGAACAGGGAGTAGGGAGTAGGGAACAGGGATTAGGGAACAGGGAATAGGGAACAGGGAATAGGGAATAGGGAAAAAATTATGTGTACCTGATTACTATGAGAAACGCTATATTTTTAAAATAGTCTCTAAATCTTGGCCAAGAAATATAATCCAATTCTTCGCGCTCACAACGCTACACATCAATTTCATCTGGCCATCTCCCCATCTGGCCATCTCCCCATTTGGCCATCTCCCCATCTGGCCATCCCGACCTCTGGCCATCTCCATCTGTAGGGTGCATCTCATTTTTGTAAAAAAGTTGCGTAGTGGCGTGGCACACCTAAAAACGTAGGTTGGGTTGAGCGGTAGGGAAACCCAACAAAGCGTTACTGGTGTTGGGTTTCATTCTTCAACCCAACCTACGCTTATTGCACCAAATTAGCTGTGCCACCCCAGTAGGGTGCGTTAGGGGGGCCTCATTTTCCGCCTCGTAGCCAGGGTTTGGAGGACCCGCCCCGTAACGCACCACTGTGTCAAACAGCAAAAATGAGATGCACCCCATCTGTAGTCCACCTTTGAAGAATTGGTATAATTTCCAGGGAAGTGATCGGTAAAATTTAAACGTATCATTAATTTTAGGCTGATAATTCGGTCCAAAAGTGAAGGTAATCGTGAATTTAATACTTCATATTTACCTGATTTTTAAGGATGATTACGGATTGTCCAAATTAATTCTGTTTTAACTGATCACGAATGGATATCGAGTGCTGTTAAAGTGGCTTTTAATTCTATTTAACCTATCTTTAACCTCTGATTATTAATATTTTTATCTCAGGAATAATTGAAATTAATCCTGAGATTCTCCCTAAGCTTAGTAGAAAGGATAGGATAACCCAAGGGAGCATATTATTCATCAGCTAAGAGAATAAAATCTATTCCTACAGTTACTAAATAATCTGCTCCGAGTAATTAACAGGTTTTGAGATCATCTTATCTTAATTAATCATTTTTTGATTTGGTAGCACCAACACTTGTGTATTAATAATATAATTAATGGCCTTTTAAGTAAAATCATATATTTTTATTTTAAATAATCCTGAAAACTTTGTTGATTTTAGTAGGAATAAGTGGCTAATAAAATATAGCAAATTATTCATCAGCTAAGATAATAAAATCTATTCCTACAGTCACTAAATAATCGGCTCCGAGTAATTAACAGGTTTTGATTGCATCTTACCTTAATTACTGAATCTTTTGCCTGGGAGTGCACTACACTCTGGTAATTACGACCGCCGTAATAAATATTGCTGGTGCAGGTGACGGATCTGGTTTTGTTTTGGATCTTAGTAGATCCAGACGATTCAACAGCTTATGGAAAATCTAGATGCTTGTATGGCTTCTAATTGTGGAAATTTACCAAGTTTATTAGAGCAAGCAAATCAGCTTGCAAAAAAATTAGAGGCTTCTCGAATACGAGCGTCTAGAGGTAATCCTGGTTCTCAGATGTAGTAATTCTTATGCTATTACACCATGGTTTCCCCTGGATATTATGTACTTGCTTTCATTATCGCGGCTTTAATTGTTTTCAATACTATTCCTGTAGTTAAAGCGGCTGCCATCAAGTATCAGTACACGGATTTACCAGCCGAGCGTAAAGTGCATCGACAACCAATGGTGCGTTTAGGGGGAATTTCTATTTGTGCTAGCACCTTACTTGCTCTATTTTTAGTATGGAGTCTAGGAGGGTTGGCTGATTTTCCCCCTGGCGTTTCTTCAGAGGTTTGGGCAGTTGTTCTCGGCAGTTTCTGCTTTTTCTTGATTGGCGTCACCGACGACTTGGTGAGTTTATCGCCCTTAATGCGCTTGTTACTGCAAGCAGGAGTTGCTAGTGTCGCTTGGGAAATGGGGTTGCGGATTAGCGTTGTCAGTCTTCCAGGAGTGGAAATAGTACATTTAGGATGGCTCAGCTTACCCCTGACGGTGCTCTGGCTGACAGGGGTTGTCAACGCCATAAATTGGATTGATGGACTGGATGGCTTGGCTTCAGGAGTAGCTGGTATTGCTGGGGTGATGATTTTCCTCCTCAGTTTGTTTATGGGCGAAACCGAGGCCGCACTAATTAGTGCGGCATTAGTGGGGAGTTTATTAGGATTTTTGTACTACAACTTCAATCCAGCCCAAATTTTTATGGGAGATGGTGGCTCCTACTTCATCGGTTTCACTATCGCTAGCTTAAGTGTGATGGGATTGGTTAAGGGTGCCGTAGCTACCACAGTCCTCTTACCCTTTCTGGTCTTGGCAGTACCCCTTTTAGACATGTCTGCTGTGATTACCCTGAGATTATGTCACGGCAGCTCACCTTTCCAGGCCGATCAACGCCATCTCCATCATCGTTTGTTAAAGGCAGGTTTGTCTCATCGAGTAACGGTGTTACTGATTTACGCCCTAACGTTATGGGTTGGCAGTTTAGCTCTAGTGTGTGTTGAGGTTCCTCGCAGTCCGGTAATTGTCGGTAGCACAACGATTTTACTGGGATTGATGATTTGGAGAGCATGGGAGTCTGTTCATGGCTCTTTAACTGATGAGGAAGTAGGAAGTCCTGAGTAGGGAGTGGGGAATCGGGAGTCGGGAGTCGGGAGTCGGGAGTCGGGAGTAGGGAGCAGTGCGACCCCGCGCTTTTTCAAAGCTAAGCGTGAACGCGCACTCCCTGGGAGTCGGGAAAAAATTCTTTGTACCTGATCAGTACAAGAATTGCTACAAATCTTATTACATCTGAATTTTAAGCATGGCTGGGGAGATGGCCATCTGGCCATCTCCCCATACTCCGCGCGCCATCTCCGCGCGCTCACTCCTTTCCCACTCGCTTCTTACTCCCCTCCTTCCTCCCTCTCTCCCCACACTTCCCACACCTCCCACACTCCCCACCCTCCTCTTGCCTCTGGCTGCATCTGCTAAAAGCTGTTTGACCTGGTGGTGCTTCAGGGACGGATTATCCTAAGCTACCCAGAAAATCAGGGCTCGCCCGTCCCTGAAGCACCACTAGCAACTCTTGCCTGTTCCCAATTCCCTACGGTGCGTTTGACCCGTAATTAAATTCGCCACGGGTCGCACCGCTCCCGATTCCCAATTCCCGATTCCCGATTCCCGATTCCCTACTCCCGATTCCCTGCTCCCTAAAACAAAAGTACTTCAACCAACTCAAAAGACTATAGGTGGACTTATGGTTCTAATTAAACAACCAAAAACATCGAAACATATGAAAGGCTGCTTACCAACAACAACAGTTAGTGAGCAGTCTCTGCGGCTGTCTGTACTAACTCAGTTTTTTCCTCCTGACTATGCTGCTACTGGCCAGTTAATCCAAGAGTTGGTGATGCAATTGGGCAAAAAAGGCATAGATATTAAGGTGTTTACTGGGCAACCAGGCTATGCTTTTGGGACGGCCACTGCACCAATGTATGAAAAGTTGGGAAAAGTACAAATTAAGCGATCGCGTGCGTCTCAACTTTGGCCTCAGCGCATTCGTGGCAAGGCTATGAATGGCTTAATTTTTGCTGTGCGAGCGTTCTTGCACTTAGTTAAAAACTATCGTCGTCGTAATTTGGTGTTATTAACGACTGCGCCACCGTTTTTTCCTGTGGTTGCCTACCTGGCTCGTAAGATTTTTGGGATGCGCTATGTTTGCCTAATTTACGATTTTTATCCAGACATTGCTGTAGAATTAGGAGTGATTGGTCACAATCATCCCTTAGCTCGATTTTGGAGAGGTCTTAATCGTCGGGTTTGGCGTAAAGCGGAGGCAATTATTGTCCTCAGTTCAGCCATGAAGCAACGAGTAATAGATACCTGTCCTAAATTGGCTAATAAGGTTGCAGTGATTCACAGTTGGGCTAACCCAGATGTGATTGTGCCACTGCCCAAGCCAGATAACTGGTTTGCCCAAAAGCACAACTTAGTTAATAAATTCACGGTGCTTTACTCTGGTAATATGGGGCGCTGCCATGATATCGACACCATTCTTGAGACTGCTAAATTACTAAAAGACGAACCGATTCAGTTTGTCTGTATTGGTAGTGGCGCGAAGCGAGAGACGTTAATCGAGGACGTGAAGCGCTTAGGCTTAACTAACTTTCTGTTTTTGCCCTACCAAGACAAAGAGGTGCTGCCCTACTCCTTAACCGCTTGCGATCTCTCGTTAGTCAGTGTGATTCCTGGTATGGAAACCTTAGTGGCTCCTAGCAAACTCTACTCTGCGTTAGCTGCTGGGGTTCCCGTGGCGGTAATTTGCTCTCGGGAAGCCTACTTAACTGAGCTGATCGCCAAAGCTAAGTGCGGTGCCAGCTTCGTGAATGAAGACAGCCAAGGTCTGGCTGACTATATCCGCTCTCTGGCGGCTAATCAGGAGTTAGTCAAGTCCCTAGGTCAGGCTGGTCGTGAGTATTTATTAGAGAATTTTACTCCTGAAGTTATTGCTAAACAGTATGATCAGGTTCTTTGTGAAGCGTTGAGTGGGGAATAGGGAGTAGGGAGTAGGGAGTAGGGAGTAGGGAGCAGGGAGTCGGGAGTCGGGAGTCGGGAGTCGGGAGTCGGGAGTAGGAAGTAGGGGGCGTTGCTTAATAATGGAATGATTTTAAGAGTGAGGTGGAATGGGCATCTTGTGGAATGGGCATCTTGCCCGTTACAATTTTCGGGCGGGCAGGATGCCCACTCTACTCCTATTCAGCGCGAAGACTGACGCAACGCTCCCTATTCCCTGCTCCCTACTCCCTGCTCCCTACTCCCTGCTCCCTACTCCCTGTTCCCTACTGCCTATGACATTGACTTATGGGCTGTTTTTTGATAGTATTATTTACAGGGATTATGGTTTAATAAAATTCAATTAAAGATTAAACAATTTTATCTCAATAATTATATTAATTATCTTTATAATTAGGTATTTGGCTGATCCTTTTAAGCCAAAGGTCAGAATTAATAAGGTCTTAAAGGCAATCAGCGCCAGTAAAGACTTTACCTCATAGGTATAATCAATGCTATATTCCAGCAATTTAGTAAATTGTCCTGAAAGCTCTAGGTTACTAAGAATACAGAATTAGTGCCTAAATAATCAGCACTTATTCAACGATTTATTTTTATGTTTTTTTAAGGAAATTATCGGATAATTTAACCAAGTTATGACATCAATTATTCCAGATTTAAAAAAAAAAAAATTACTCAATTGTCCTGATAAATATAGATTATTAAGAATAACTAATTGGGGGTTAACTACTAAGGTTTGATTGACTGATTTGTTTAGGAAATAATCGTAAAATATCAGCTATCAGCTATCAGCGAACAGCGATTAGCTATCAGCTATCAGCTATCAGCGAACAGCGATTAGCGCTACGCGCACGCTACGCGAACAGCTCTCAGCTATTAACTATCAGCTCATGCGCGTAGCCCATAGGCTGACCGCTGACCGCTGACCACTGACCACTGACCACTGACCGCTAAAATTAAATACTAGCTAGTTATTACTATCTAGATCCTTACGTTTAGGAGTGGGCTTCGATGGTCCTGTTGATCTCAGTCTCTCCCCACACCACTTTTCATTAGTTGTGATGTCAACAGCAGGAAAGTGATTAAGGGGGAGAGTATGTCTATTATTTTATTTTAGGGAGTAGGGAGTAGGGAGTAGGGAGTAGGGAGTAGGGAGCAGGGAGTAGGGAGTAGGTAAGAGGGAAAAGTGAAAATAATCTTGTGTACTTGATAGTTATACAAACTGCCGTATTTAACACTACCCAAATGTAATTTATAGCGTTTCTCATAGCTATGAGGTACACAATATTTTTAACCTCTTGCCTCTTGCCTCTTGCCTTTTGCCTTTTGCCTCTTACCTACTCCCTGCTCCCTACTCCCTGCTCCCTAAAAACCTATAACTTTGTAGCTCACAAGTTGTATAATTGCTATAAAAGTAGATGTTGGTATAAATTTTATGGAGCAAGTCTTGTGGTGAAATCCCCTACTCCCGTAATAACTCAACTACCTATTCTGGAAAATGGCGATCGCTTAAGTAGAGTAGAATTTGAACGACGCTATGATCAAACGCCTGAAATTAGGAAGGCGGAGTTAATTGAGGGGGTAGTTTATGTGGCATCACCAGTTAGGGTCAATAAGCATGGTCAACCTCATGGTAGGATTATTACCTGGCTAGGGACATATGAAGCCGCAACCCCTGGCATTATGCTGTGTGACAATTCTACAGTGCGGCTAGATTTTGATAATGAACCCCAACCAGACGCTTTGTTGCGCATTGAACAAGACAAAGGTGGACAGTCGCGAATTAGTGAGGATGATTACATTGAAGGTGCGCCGGAGTTGATTGTGGAGGTTGCCGCTAGTAGTGCTTCCTATGACCTCTATGATAAGCTGCGAGCCTATCGTCGGAATGGAGTGAAAGAGTATTTAGTTTGGCTAACCCAGGAGCGGGAGTTTCGCTGGTATGTGTTGCGCGAAGGGGAATATGTGCAACAGCAGCCAGATGCAGGTATATTGAGTAGCCAGGTGTTTCCTGGATTGCGCTTAGGGGTGGAGGCTTTATTAGCTGGAAAGATGCAGCAAGTGTTGGCGGTATTGCAAGAAGGGATAGATTCCGAGACCCATCAAGAGTTTGTAGCGCGATTATAGCAATTCCACGACTTGTGAGGTACAAATATCTAGGTTTTAGGGAGCAGGGAGTAGGGAGTAGGGAGTAGGGAGCAGGGAGTAGGGAGTAGGGTAAGCTATGAGGTATAGCGCTACGCCCAAGGCAGCTATGCTGAAGGCAGCTATGCTGAAGGCAGCTATGCTGAAGGCAGCTATGCTGAAGTTGACTCTAACAAGGTTTTAGAGGTAAGAGGATATCTCCCAAGTTTTTTTATAGCGTTTCTCATAGCTATGAGGTACACAATATTTTTCACCTCTTGCTAGCATGCCTATTGCTAGCATGCCTCTTGCCTACTCCCTACTCCCTGCTCCCTACTCCCTTTGCTATTACATTGTTCATGACCTATAGCGTTTCTCACAGCTATGAGGTACACAGGATTTTTTGCCTCTTGCCTCTTGCCTGTTCCCTGCTCCCTACTCCCTGTTCCCTGTTCCCTACTCCCTACTCCCTACTCCCTGCTCCCTGCTCCCTAAACCCCAAAATGCTATGCTCAAACTATCAGGTTCAACAGAGGATCATGTACCAAACTGACCCACCCCGTCCTCCCAGGGAAACTATGCCCACTATGTATGATCTACCTAGTGAAGACCCAGAGGAGCCTGGTTTGCCTGACGAATTTCATGACTTCCAACCCCAGCTATTACGGGAAACTTGCCAACCTCCCAACTACCCTAGGGAGGAAATGTTCATTGGTACAGACCTGAATTTATATTACGATAGCCGTAATTCCTTATGGCACAAGCGACCGGATTGGTTTCTGGTATTGGGTGTGACTCCCGCTCAACAACAACAAGACCTGCGCTGGAGTTATGTGGTTTGGCAGGAAGGAAAAGCACCATTTTTGGTAGTGGAACTCCTATCACCAGGTACGGAAGCGGAAGATTTAGGACAAACCCTAAGGTCTGCGAACAAGCCACCTACTAAATGGCAAGCTTATGAGCAATATATGCGGATTCCTTACTATGTGGTTTTTGACCGTTACGATAACCAGTTGCGGGTGTTTCAATTAATGCCCATACAGTATCAGGAAGTAGAACTTTCTGAACCGAAATTTTGGTTTCCAAGACTGGAATTAGGGTTAGGCGTTTGGCAGGGGAAATATCAAGATACAGAAGGGTTGTGGCTGCGTTGGTATGATCAAGCTGGTAATTGGATTCCAACTTCAGCAGAACGGGCTGAACAGGAACACCAACGGGCTGAACGATTGGCAGAACGATTGCGTAGCCTTGGGGTTAATCCTGATGATTTGTAATTATAGGGAGTAGGGAGTAGGGAGTAGGGAGTAGGGAGTAGGGAGTAGGGAGTAGGGGGAAGAGTTTTAGCTATCAGCTATCAGCTATCAGCTATCAGCTTTTGAATAAAATGAAACAGGCAAGATGCCTGTTCTACACTTGAGGCAACAGGCAAGATGCCGGTTCTACACTTGAGGCAACAGGCAAGATGCCTGTTCTACACTGGGGACACAGGCAAGATGCCGGTTCTACACTTGAGGCAACAGGCAAGATGCCTGTTCTACACTGGGGACACAGGCAAGATGCCGGTTCTACACTTGAGGCAACAGGCAAGATGCCTGTTCTACACTCTTCTCCCCCCTGCTCCCGATTCCCAATTCCCGATTCCCGATTCCCGATTCCCGATTCCCGATTCCCAATTCCCGATTCCCGATTCCCGATTCCCGATTCCCGATTCCCGATTCCCGATTCTAAATTCGCGCATTCCCTGCTCCCTACTCCCTACTCCCTACTCCCTTTGCGATATGAATATACTGACTGACCTAGTTAAAGCACTGCTACGGTATCAAGGAAGAGATTGGCAGAGCTTTGATCCGATTACCCTTCGGAAAGCGGGGATGCCTGGAGTGGAGCCAGATGCTTGTTTCTACATCCAAAATTATCAAGCAATTTTAGGAAAGCGACGACTAGACCTGAGCCAAGATCCACCACCGGATCTCGCCCTAGAAATTGACCTGACTTCAATTACTGATATTAACGACTACATTCCCCTAGCTGTTCCAGAAGTTTGGATTTACAAAGCTGACACAATTCACATCTATCGATTTGAAAGCGATCGCTATTTAGAGGTTCAAACCAGCCAAATTTTTCCAAATTTCCCGGTGAAAGAAACCATTCCCCAATACATTAATAGGGCATGGCAGTTTGGTTCTAGTGTGGCTCTGCGAGAATTTGTTGGACTTCTTGGAGAAGAAGGGAGTAGGGAGTAGGGAGTAGGGAATAGGGAATAGGGAGTAGGGAGTCGGGAGTCGGGAGTCGGGAGAAAAGTTTCAGGGTAAGCTATAGCGCTACGCGCAAGGCAAGAGGCAAGATGCCTATTCTACTCTTGGGGCACAGGCAAGATGCCTGTTCTACTCTTGGGGCACAGGCAAGATGCCTGTTCTACTTTTGGGGCACAGGCAAGATGCCTGTTCTACTTTTGGGGCACAGGCAAGATGCCTGTTCTACTCTTGGGGCACAGGCAAGATGCCTGTTCTACTCTTGGGGCACAGGCAAGATGCCTGTTCTACTCTTGGGGCACAGGCAAGATGCCTGTTCTACTTTTGGGGCACAGGCAAGATGCCTGTTCTACTTTTGGGGCACAGGCAAGATGCCTGTTCTACTTTTGGGGCACAGGCAAGATGCCTGTTCTACTTTTGGGGCACAGGCAAGATGCCTGTTCTACTCTTGGGGCACAGGCAAGATGCCTGTTCTACTTTTGGGGCACAGGCAAGATGCCTGTTCTACCATTGCCTTACCACATTTCCCATACTCTTATCCCTACTCACCATACTCCCTGTTTCCGATTCTAAATTCGCGCATTCTAAATTCCAAATTCTAAATTCCCTGCTCCCTGCTCCCTGCTCCCTGCTCCCTGCTCCCTATTCCCTGTTCCCTGTTCCCTGTTCCCTAAAATCCCAAAAGTTTATCACCGAATTTAGAACCCCTATAAAATGAGTCAATCAACACCTCAAACCAAACGATGTCAACGGAACCGGAAGCGTTCTAAACGAAGAACTATTTTATGTCCGATTCATGGTTCCTACCTTGATAGCGTTAGTCAGAAGTATCGGTTGTTTGCTGACCGGCCAGGACAACTTCAGGCGCGTGGTGTTAAACAAAAATATGCCTTGATGCTGATAGCCAGTAAAACCACGGTAGCTATCGAAGGAGAATGGCTAGAGGCTTTTTGGTGTAGTGAGTGCCAGGAAACCAAGTGGTATCACGTGTGCAAGAAAAGCGATCGCATTTATAAGGTATCGTTGGCTCCTGCTGAGTTATGGCAGCAGGTAACAGGGGTGATTGATCCGAATGGCAACTCTTCAGTGGGAGAGTTTACCCGTCGCCAGTCTAAACGAATTGGTTTTCATGGGATTAAGGATTTTGGGGCGATTTAGTTTTTTAGATGAGTAGTTATGATAAATTACTAGCTAAAGTATAGGCAAAATGCCAAGGGCAAGAGGTAAGAGTCGTCAACTAGTAGAGTTGATTAATAACAGAGGCAATCAGTTGAGTTTATTCTTTAAGAGTTTCTAAAACAAACTTTGTAATTTTGCCTCTTGCCCAGAAGTGTTTAACGTTTTAATTTTAAACACTTCTGAGAATATTATTGCTGATCAAACGCTGATTAATTCCCATTTAAATGGGAATTAATTTTTGATGCATAATAACTACTGACTAGTGACTCCTAAATTTTAGAGATTTTAATTCAAGGTGCAAGATATAGCAGTCGCCAGGTCAGTTAGGACATGACAAAAGTCTCAAACCTAAATAAGCGCAAGAGTTTGACTTCTGACTTCTGACTTCTGACTTCTGACTTCTGCTATATCAGTTAGAGAAGCGTTAACGATGAATCGCTTTTTGAGCTTATTAGTTTCACTATAGATTATTTACCTAAACAATTAAGATTTCCTATGAAAAAATTACTGGTAACAGGCTCCTCAGGATTGATTGGGTCTGAAGTTTGTGGTTACTTTGCTCAACAAGGTTGGCAAATTCACGGTATTGATAATAATCAACGGGCTGTTTTCTTCGGTTCCCAAGGGGATACACGCTGGAATCAGCAGCGGTTGCAAGAGACAATTCAAGATTTTGTTCATCATGAATTCGATATACGCGATCGCAAAGGTATTTTAGACCTAATGGCGCAGCTCAAGCCAGACGCGATTGTACATACAGCAGCCCAGCCTTCTCACGACCGCGCCGCAGCAATTCCTTTCGCTGACTTTGATACCAACGCCGTGGGAACTTTGAACTTGCTAGAAGCTGCGAAGCAATCTTGTCCAGAGTCGCCCTTTGTACACATGTCTACCAATAAAGTGTATGGCGATCGCCCCAATATAGCGCTACGCGCAAGGCAAGAGGCAAGAGGCAATAGGCAATAGCTTACTACAAAAGCTTTTGAGCTTTTAGCAATGTCCTAACTTTAATTTGTAGTGCAATACTATTCAGCTTAAGGAACTAGACACTCGTTGGGATTATGACGACCCGGCTTACAGCAACGGCATTCCCGAAACCTTTAGCATCGATCAATCAAAGCACTCTTTGTTTGGCGCATCCAAAGTTGCTGCTGATCTGATAGTGTAGGAATATGGTCGCTACTTTAATATGCCCACAGCTTGTTTACGGGGTGGTTGTCTGACCGGACCAAATCATTCCGGTGTGGAACTCCACGGTTTCCTAAGTTATCTGGTCAAGTGTAATCTCGAAGGTCGGGAATACAAGATTTTTGGCTACAAGGGTAAGCAAGTACGGGATAATATCCACTCTCTGGATGTGTCGCGGTTTATTCACGCTTTTATCGAAGCACCTCGAATAGCAGAAGTTTATAACATCGGTGGCGGAAAAGGCAATAGCTGTTCAATTCTGGAAGCATTTAAGCTGGCAGAGAAGTATAGTGGTAAAGCGATGCACTATACCTATCTACAAGATAATCGGATTGGCGATCATATCTGTTATTACTCCGATTTGAGTAAGATGCGTGAGCATTACCCCAGTTGGGATATTTCGGTGTCGTTGGAAGAAACAATTCAGCAAATTGTGGAATCTTGGCAGACTCGTTTGGCTACACAGACAGTTTGTGCTTAATTAGGCTTAATTATTTCCTAAGCATATGCGCTACGCGCACGCTGCGCGAACAGCGGTCAGGGGTCAGCGGTCAGGGGTCAGCGGTCAGCCGTTGGCCTTTGGCTGATAGCACCTCAAGTAGCGTGGCCATTGGCGTAGCGTGGCCGTTCGCCTAGCGTGGCCGTAGGCCTTTAGCTGAATCCTTAGGTTATAGCGGTTTATATCCTAATGAGGTACACAGGATTTTTTACCTCTTGCCTCTTGCCTTCCCCTCCTGGGAGGGGTTAGGGGTGGGTGCCTCTTGTCTGTTCCCTAAAACCCAGGAGTCTGTACCTCACCCAATTGCAAACCGCTGTAATTCTACAATGGTAGACGCCTAAGGATCTAAGAGGTTGTCTGAGAAGTCTCATTTGCTACATCCAAGCCCCCGTTGGTCCCCCAATTTTGGGGGACTTTTACCAGCCAATGGATTCTTCCCCCAGAATTGGGGGGCTAGGGGGGCAAAATTCAGTATCAAAAAACTTGGGAGATATCCTCTAATAAAACTATCAACCAGATATTGTGAGTCCAGCAGCAGCTTGAATATCTTAATTTCCTTTCTGATTTCTATGGTACATTGCTTTTTTAAAGAATTAGTATCAATTACGTATTTTTATGTATTTGAACACTCTCAATATCATTCCTACCCCTAAAATTATTCAAAATATTAGGGAAAAAGGCTACTTTTTTATAGAAAATGCAGTTGATTTAAAAGTAGCAGATCAGCTTTTAAAAGAAGTCAATATTGATAATATTTCAGTAAATAAAAATGAAATAGGTGTGGTATATTCTGGCAACCAAAAATTCTTGTCCAATTGTCTAACCAGATCAAAAACAGCCTACGATTTGATTACCTCTCCAAAGGTGTTAGATATTTGTCGTTCATATTTACCAGCAATATATCAGCTGATAAGTCATCAATTTGCTCAGACTCGTCGAGGGTTTAATATGCCCTGGCACACAGACAATAATCAACAATTAGATAGTAAAGTTTTTGTTAAGCACCAGATGCCTGGTCTAATATTTATTATCTATCTTTCTGAGCAAAACATCAGCCCATTTCAATATATTGAGGGTTCCCAGCTTTGGTCATCAAACTATGACAGCGAGAGGTATATTAGCGATGCCTGGGTTCAGAAGCATTACCGTAAGGATATCAGAACGTTTGAGATGAAGAAGGGTGACCTCATAATCTTTGATTTACACGGTTTTCATCGAGCACGCCCGTTCCAAGACAGAAATCATGTGCGAAATATTTTTCAATTCCAGGTTGAGCAAATTAACGAGAATTATCTGGGTCATGGAGAGCAAAACCTAGTCAATGTCGGGTTTATAGATAACCCTAGTCCAGACATTTTAAACTACTTAGGATTTGGCATTCCGCGAAAATATCCAATTCTTGCTAAGACTTCGATCGCAACTATGTCAATGGGTGAACTAATCAGTTTATATAACCAGCTATTTTACCCGACCCTTAAAGCAATGATCACGAACCTAGGCAAAGCTTTAATACCTGGAGAATGGCAGGTAACCTTAAAACGTAGATTGGGCAGTAGTAAATAGGTAAGCATTCAGCTATTAGCTGAATGCTGATAGCTGAATGCTGATATAGCTATGATAAAAGCTATAAATTGTTATCAAAATGATACAAAAAATATGAAGTATAATTCTTAATTATTAATACTAAATATATTAATTTATTAGTTTATTGAGGTACACAATATTTTTTACCTCTTGCCTCTTGCCTTCCCCTCCTGGGAGCAGGGCTGTTTCATAGTAGAGTAAAATGGAGATAAAGTCAGACTAAGTACAAAAAGACAACAAATAAGTCAGATTATGCCCTAAACTGTCTATGAATTCGGTTATTGAATCATAGCCATTAGCCCGGATTAAGGTTAAGACCCAGGTTTTGAGGATAGATAAGTTGATGGGGGCAGCCGCCAGCTTTTTGAGGGCTAGTATCTTCTGAGTAGATGACATCTTTGACCCAAGGTCGGCGATTCTCAATAGACCAATGACCGCGAATACAAGAAACCAACTTTTTTGAGTGAGGGGATAAAGAGCTAATGTAATAGCTGATAGTGGAATAAGGCTGATTGCTACGAGTACCAAAACGTGCCACTTGAATCACACAACCCAATCAAGCGCCAACCCATGTCAAGATCTGGAGGTGGAGTGAACACCTGCACCTGACGATGGCTGTTGCGCCCTCGACAAACTTCAGTAGATTGATATGTTTTCTTTGGCTGAGTGTTTTGAGTATGCTGCAAAGAGTGAACTGTAGAGTCGGGGCTGATTTCTTTTGGCTTTAATCACATAGTCATTGCCGCTGTCTATGATGGCAGCCACAGTTTTTTTTGACAGTGCAGAGCTTCGATTGTAAAAACATAACCTTTTAAATCTAGTGACTCTAATAAGTTTCTCACTACAGTTATTTAACTTACTTTTTTGTTTTCCATTTCTTGAACTGCCACCACTAAACCTCGCTTCTGGCTGAACACTGAGACCAAACTCATAAAGTTTTGTTGGGCTTTGTCGTAGTCACTGACCGTATTTTTCAAACTTTTTCCGTCTACTGATAATCCTTCTGATAGACTCAAATTAAGCGTAAAGCTTTGCCCACTGATTGAATACAAGTCTTAGTTGAGTGTAGTCTAATCCCATCATCACCCGTCTGAGAGTGGAGTAGGATGGTACTGTAGCATTGGGAATCTTCAACTCTGTGATCAAGGCTCGCCGATGGCGTTCTGTGAATCTTCCCAGTGAGCGATATCCGTAGTAACCGCTCAACCCACACCATAATTACCAAGATTAGAACCAGCCATAGAGGATGACGACATCCATGAGGATCCCGAAAATCGGGAATTTGTTTGAGGTAATCAATAAGGCTTTTTTGGGTCATTAAGGGGTCTTTATTGCCGTTTATTGGTTTATTAAGCTTTTTATGAGCATTATACTCCTTATTTATCTATAATGAAACAGCCCTGCTCCCAGGAGGGGAATATGGGGAGATGGGGGAGATTTTTATTAAGGGTAATTATCCTGACATGATATCAAGGCTGGTGATTGGAAAAAAAATTGGCTGAAGAATAGTTTGGTCAACTGGGGTAGAGTTTTTTTTCTGAACCAATGAATTTAATTGATTGGCTAAACTATCTAGATTTAACCAATAACTCTTGAATAACTGAACAGATAATTATTATAAACCATAATTCTAGATTTCAAAATCTTGGATTAAGACCTGGTTCTTACTCTATTAGAGTATGGTTCAAAAAGCCACCTAATTATATCTACGATCACGTATCATTATCCTTCAAAGTTAAAAGCAATTCATTTTTATAAACCTAGAAATTGTAAATCATTACCCCAATATTTGTTTGTTTAATAATTATTAAATATGTGCAACTTATTTAAGTTAATTCGTAATTTACGGAATAAATATAAAAACAAAGTCAGAGAACAATATTACCGTAAAAACCTGGGAAATCTTGGGGAATACTGTTATATAGGCCAAAGCGTAATCAAAAATAATTTAAGTAAATTTTTTATTGGAAATCGAGTCACTGTAGAAAATAATGTAACTCTTGAATGTAATTTGGAAGACTCTGCTATTCATATTGGCGATCGCTCAATTATCCGAAGTTCAGCAATGCTCATATCTGCACAGGGTAAGATAAAAATTGGTAGTGACTGTAGTGTCAACCCTTTCTGTTTTTTTTATGGTGCAGGTGACTTAGTTATAGGAAACTGGGTCAGAATCGCTACCCATACTGTAATTGTTACTTCAAACTATACCTTTGATGATCTTGATACGCCTATCGACCTTCAACCGTCTATTAAGAAAGGTGTCATTATAGAAGATGATGTTTGGATAGGGGCGGGAGTAAGAATCCTTGATGGTTGCAGAATAGGTAGAGGTTCTGTCATCGGTGCTGGGACAGTTTTAACCAAGAGTGTTGAGCCTTACTCCGTAGTTGTAGGAGTACCGGGCAAGGTTATTCGTAAACGTGGTGAACCTAAAGAGAGTAAACAGGAGTAAACAAGATTATTTTTTTGACAAGACTAGTCAAAGTTAACTAAATTTATCTCATCAAATTATGACTAATAAATAATTCCTATAGCAGTCCTAAATGATTCGTGAAATATATTGGCCAAAGCGAACGCTATAACCCTTGCCCAGCAAAGATTCCACATTTTGCTGATTTTACAAATGATTTAGGATTGCTATAGCACTATTAGGAAAATTAGCCATGAAAAATCAAGACCGTGTGCGAGTATTTATCGGATCTGGCGAAGCGAGTCTACTGGAGAGGAAAGTCTCAATTTACTCTCTTCGTAAGCATAGCCATAGGGAACTGGATATTTATGTTTTCAATGGCACCCACAATGCTATTGAACTTAATGATTATCAGCCTTATCTCGCTCCCATGTCCTTAAGAGTTAAATATCGGAATACAACTGAGTTTAGTCTCTATCGATATTTGATTCCACAGCTCTGTAACTATCAAGGTAAAGCTATTTATATTGACTCAGATACTATCTGTTTGAATGATATTGGTGAACTATTAGACACACCTTTGAATGGCTGTGATTTCCTGGTAAAAAGAGCTTATAGCAGTGAAGCTAAAGACCTTTGGGGCTTGAGCGTAATGCTGATCGATTGTCAAAAATGCAAATTTGATTTAGAAACCTACTACGACGAAATTGAGCAAGGTCTGTATTCTTACCCTGACTTTGCCCGTATGAGTCCTGCTTTTCTTGCTCATCACAATTACCAGATCGGAGAACTAGACCCCCTTTGGAATGTCTTTGATTACTATGACAACGATACGAAGTTAATCCACTATACGAACCTCTACACTCAACCCTGGAAGTCTCCCAATCATCCCTACCCTCCTGGGAGGGGTTAGGGGTGGGTGCCTCTTGCCTCTTGCCTCTTCTCTGTTCCCTAAAAAACCAGAAAGATGTACTCAATAAAGTCGCAAAACCCTATAAATTCTCCCGTTCCCGTAGCGTGGCTCAGGACTGACCGCTGACGGCTGACAGCTTACGGCTTAATGCTTACATAAATAGATGTGATAAATTACTTTTTTGGTTAATTGTTTTAATTGTGACAAAACTGAAAAAACTTATTCCTAATTTCCGATCGCCAGCCTATCGTCTGGTCGGGGAGACAGCCCGGAAAAACTGGTGGCTGATTGGGATGAACCTGGTTACCAATCTCGTCAGTGCCGTCCTAGAGGGCAGCACCCTAGGTGTGATTTATCTGGCCGTGGGTTACCTAACGGGGACTGATGACCCTGGAACAGATACACCAACCAATCCAACCATAGCTAAAACCCTTGCATTGATTCTGCCTTTGCCACCAGAGCAAATGTTTTTAGTTTTAATCTTTGGGGCAGTGGTGCTGCAAATCGGCTTAAGTCTGAGTAACTATCTCAATAAGGTATCGACAGCTTACCTATCGGCCAAAGCACAGCCCTATGTGACGGGGAAAGTGTTTGAACGAATTATGACCTTTAGCTATGGCTGTGTGAGCCGCTATAAGGTCGGTGACCTAGTACTTTTTGCCAAAGATGCCGCTTTTGCAGTTGATCAAAATATCACACAATTCAACAATCTGGTGGTGAGTCTGTCATTCTCCTTGGTGTACCTGGTTATTATCGTGCGTCTATCCCCAATCTTGGCAGGGGCGGCAACGGTGCTGATTCTGGCGGTGGCTTATGTGCAGTACAAGCTGATTCCCCGATTACGACGAGTGGTAAAGCGGGTGACCGCAAGCCAGGTGGAGTCGGCTAAGTATATTACTCAGAGCATCCAGGCCTTGAGGTTGTTGCATACCTTTGGTACCCAGCCACAGACACTAACGGGGGCAAATCAGATATTAGGTAAAATCGAGAAACAACTAAAAAAGCGGGCATTGGTCTTTTTCCTGCCGGAGCCAATTTTAGAGACTTTGCCCATGGTAGCCCTGGGAATTTTGGCGGCTTCCGCAGTACTATTTGAAGGGGGTAAGGCGACCATCCTACCCCTGTTGTTGACCTTTTTGCTGGCCTTGCAACGGTTATCGGGGCGCTTGAAAGCAACTTCAGGCACTATTACAGCTTTTGTGGATAACAGCGGCCGGATGGTACGGTTAGAGACGATTTTAGACCAGCGGGATAAGGTATTTGAGCACTCGGGCACGGAGCAGTTTACACGGCTAAGGGAAGATATTGAGTTTAAGTCTGTAAGCCTTTCCTATACTAACGATGATGATCTTGCCCTCAAGAATCTCACCTTTACTCTGCCTCGAAACAAAGTAACTGCTTTAGTAGGGGGGTCGGGGGCAGGTAAGTCTTCGATTATAGATTTGTTCCTTGGGCTGTATCAACCGACGGCAGGACATATTCTAGTCAATGGTCGTCCTCTAGCAGACTATTGCTTGGAAAACTGGCGGCAACAGATCGGGGTGGTCAGTCAAGATACGTTTATTTTTAATGACAGTATTTTAGAAAATTTGCGTTACGGTCGTCCGTCAGCAAGCTTCGATGAGGTAGTTGAAGCAGCTAAAGCAGCTCAAGCCCACAAGTTTATTTTGGCCTTGCCTGATGGGTACGAAACGGTGGTGGGTGAGCGGGGCTATCGACTCTCGGGTGGACAGCGGCAACGATTGGCTCTGGCACGGGCATTAATTAAACAGCCAGAGATTTTAATCTTGGATGAGGCAACCAGTGCCTTAGATAGTGAATCCGAGAAGTTGATTCAGCAGGCATTGGAACAGTTCCAGAAGGAACGAACCGTGATTGTGGTGGCCCACCGACTTTCGACTATTGCTGAGGCTGATCAGATTTTGGTGCTAGAGCGAGGAGAGGTTGTGGAGCACGGTACCCATAAGTCGCTTATGCATCAAGGTGAGCGCTATGCGCGCTATTGGAAGTTGCAAAGTAGTCAGGTGGCAGTTTAAGGGAGTAGGGAGCAGGGAACAGGTAATAGGGAATAGGGATGTGCTGCATCAAGATAGGCAATCAAAAAATGGTATTTAAAAAAAAAAACCATAGAATGCCCTAAATTTCATAGCAATAAAACTCATAAATTTTGAAAACTTTGTTATGTTCTCGGATTGGAAAAATAACTTACTGAGGTATGCATCTGATTCTGAATTAAGGAAGCAACACGTTTTACAAGGTCAAAATTATATCAAAAACCAATATACACCAGAACACACTATAAAGCAATTATCGAGTTTATTTAAAGCTATTTTTTAACCTTAGTATAAACAATGAAAAGTCAACAAAAAATTCGGGTATTCATTGGCTCTGGAGAAGCAAGTCTCTTAGAACGAAAAGTTGCTATTTACTCATTGCGAAAGCATACTAAACGCGAGTTAGATATCTACGTTTTCAATGGCACCCACAATGCCATTGAACTTAACGATCAAGAACCTTATCTGGCTCCCCTATCCCTCAAGCTCAAATATCAAAACTTCACTGAGTTCAGCCTTTACCGCTTCCTAATCCCCCAGGTCTGCAACTATCAGGGAAAAGCCATCTGGATTGACTCAGATACAGTTTGTTTGGCTGATATTGCTGAACTTTTTGATACCCCACTCAATGATTACGATTTTCTGGCCAAAGGGGAAGCCTACGATCATCAAAGCAATAATCTCTGGGGCTTGAGTGTAATGTTGATCAATTGCGAGAGCGCTCGCTTTGACTTGGAGAGCTACTACAATGAAATTGACCAAGGTCTTTACACCTACACCGATTTCTCCTGCATGGCTCCGGCTTTTTTAGCCCATCATCCCTTCAAAGTAGGACAACTCGACTCTCACTGGAATGTTTTTGACTACTACGACAACGACACGAAGTTAATCCATTATACCAACCTCAGAACCCAACCCTGGAAATATCCTAATCATCCCTACGGTGAACTGTGGTTTCAATATTTTCAAGAAGCCCGTGAAACAGGGTACATCACCCAGCGAGATATTCAACTCAGTCAGCTGCGTGCCTACGTCCGTCAAAACATCCTTCAGGGAAATTCCCCCAAAATTCATAATAAATATAGCTTAATTAAGAATAAATTCTGCCATATTGCGAAGAAACTTTTCAAGTTAGGTATATGAACACCTTGGCTATTCCGTCAACTTCCATTTACCATACCATTGAACTTCTCAAACTGGAAGCCAAAGCTATCAACATAGCTGCAGAGCGCCTGCAATTCGACCAGGTGGAAAAAGCTTTGAAACTGTTAGCCACATGTCAGGGTAAGGTTGTGATTACGGGCGTGGGCAAATCGGGCATTGTGGCTCAAAAAATTGCCGCTACCCTTACCAGCATTGGTACTGTGGCCATCTGCTTGCATGCCTGTGATGCCCTCCATGGCGATCTCGGTATTGTGACAGGCTCAGATATCGCCATCCTACTCAGCAATGGGGGTGAGACTGACGAATTGATCGAGATTTTGCCCCATCTAAAGTATCGTCAGGTGCCGATTATTACCATTGTCGGTAATCTCGAGTCCACCCTGGCTCAGCAGGCTGATGTGGTTCTCAATGCCGGTGTCGATCGCGAAGCCTGTCCTTTAAACTTAGCTCCAACCGCAAGTACGACTGTGGCATTGGCCATTGGCGATGCGCTGGCCATGACTCTGACTCATATCAAAGGGGTAACTCCCGAAGCCTTTGCCTTTAACCATCCGGCAGGTCGGTTGGGCAAACGGTTGACGCTGAAGGTTGCTGATTTAATGCAGCAGAAGGCAAATAACCAGGCATTAGGGCTGGAGGCTTCCTGGCTAGAGATTGTAAGTGCAATTACCAATGGTGGTGCTGGTGCTGTAAATATTGTGGATGACAAAGGATGTTTACTGGGGTTAATTACCGACGGTGATTTGCGTCGTTGGGTACAAAAGATATCATCAGCTGATCTGAGTAAATTAAAGGCAGGTCAAATTATGACCACTGACCCTGTGACGGTAACCCCGGACATTCTCGCCTATGAGGCTTTCCAAATCATGGAAAACCGAGTATCACAAATTTCAGTCTTGCCAGTGGTTGATTCTAATCATGTTTGTTTAGGGCTGTTACGTCTCCATGATGTGTTGCGAAGTGGGTTAGTATAATGAAAATTCTTGCGGTAATTCCTGCCCGGTATGGGTCACAGCGCTTTCCGGGTAAGCCCTTAGTTAAGATTGGCGATAAGCCTATGGTACAGCGAGTATATGAAGCGGCGAAGTGTTGTCCTGACTTTGGCAAGGTGGTGGTGGCCACCGATGATCAGCGCATTGTAGACTGCGTGCAGCAGTTTGGTGGTGTAGTGGAAATGACTCGCTCTGACCATGAGACTGGTACGGATCGGGTGGCAGAGGTCGCAGAGCGCTATCCAGAGATGGTAGCAGTTGCGAATGTTCAGGGAGACCAACCTTTTGTAACTCCTCAGATGCTAACTCAATTGGTAAGTCCCTATCTCAAAGGGGATTCTCCTGAAATGACTACTTTAGCTTGTCCTTTGAACTTTGAGTCAGGTTATTCCGATCCCCATACAGTTAAGGTACTCTGCGACCAGCATAGTCATGCACTTTACTTCTCTCGCTCCCAGATTCCTTACTTACGTAATCATGGTAAAAGTCTTCCGGTGTATCATCACTTAGGACTCTATGCCTTTGATCGGAGGTTTTTAGCGCAATACGCCCAATTGTCAGCAACCCCGTTTGAACAGTGTGAAGCTTTAGAACAGTTGCGGGTGTTGGAGCATGGGTTTCAGATTCGGGTTTGCCTGACCCAAAAGGCCGTGTTAGAAATTAATACGCCTGAAGATTTAGCTAAAGCAAACAGATTAATACAAGATAAAGCCAAGGAAAGTACTCATCAGTAGTCATCAAAATCATCTACGTTACAAAACAAAGTATCTCAACCCAAATCACTAATATCATCAATATCATCTTAAAAGTATAAAGTTTATTTTTAGCTAGATACATGACTAGTACTCAAATCACGAATACACTTTCGATAGGAGATCGCTGTCCTTTAACCCTAATTGCAGGTCCCTGTGTCATTGAATCGGAAAACTTTACCTTAAAAATGGCAGAAGAGATTCGCAAAATTTGCGATCGCTTGAATATTCCTTTGATCTTTAAATCTTCCTTTGACAAAGCCAATCGAACTTCAATCAACTCTTTTCGGGGACAAACTTTAGAACAAGGTCTAGAAATTCTTCAGAAGGTCAAACAAAAGGTGGGTGTGCCAGTGCTTACTGATATCCACGAAAGTCAGCAAGCTGCAACGGTTGCTGAAGTAGTTGATGTCCTGCAAATCCCAGCTTTTCTGTGCCGCCAAACTGATTTGCTAATGGCTGCGGCTACCACAGGTAGGGCAATTAACGTCAAAAAAGGTCAGTTTCTTGCCCCTTGGGATATGAAGAATGTAGTCAGTAAACTGGAAGCTGGGGGAGCCAAGAATATTTTACTCACTGAGCGGGGTACTAGTTTTGGTTACAATACCCTAGTGGTAGACTTTCGCTCCTTACCTCAGATGCGTCAATTAGGTTATCCAGTGGTTTTTGATTCCACTCATAGCGTTCAGATGCCAGGAGGAAAGGGAGATAAATCTGGTGGACAGCGACACTTTGTTCCCTATTTGGCTAGAGCTGCGGCTGCAGTTGGCATTGATGCTTTGTTTATGGAAGTTCATGAAAATCCTGACATGGCACTTAGTGATGGTCCGAATATGGTACCCTTGGCAGAATTGGAAAATGTGCTAAAAGGAATTTTGAACGTTCGTGGGAGTTTGAGAGCTGATTTGTAAACTCGCTGTAATCCTTGTAGGATAAGGCTTACGCTAGAATAGAACAATTGAACTATTTAATATCCAAAAGACAATCATAAGCTGTTCAGCATTTAGATTGGGATACCTAAATTGCTCAAAGGGAACAGGGAACAGGGAACAGGGAACAGGGAAAAACCAATTTAAATGCGCATCAGCTTAGTAAGGCTTTCAGACTTCTTAAGATTTACTTTATGAATTAGCTCTGAACGCTACAACTTTAGTAAGTTTTTCATGAACAACATCCCTGAGCCTGAATTAAGCTAATGTGCAGTTAATTTTTTTTAATGCCAAAACGTGAAAATATTGCCTTGCGAGTACCTTGCTAGCTAGTTTTAGTATAAATTAAATGCGTAACAATTCAGAAACACATTTATCTCAGGTAAAATTGCTAGCCCTAGATGTAGATGGTGTGATGACGGATGGCGGACTTTACTACACAGAAAGCGGTGAAGAACTAAGGAAATTTAATGTCAAGGATGGTATGGGTATCAAGCTACTGCAACGGACTGGAATTGAGGTAGCTGTTATTACCAATAGTAGTTGTAGGGCAACCCAATATCGAGTCAAAAAATTAGGAATCAAGTACAACTTTTTCACGGTTGAAGATAAGTTAGCTGTTCTCAAAGAACTCTGTGAAGAGTTGAGTTTATCTCTTTTCCAAGTTGCCTATGTTGGTGATGATATCATTGATTTACCAGTTATGGAAGCTGTAGGATGTCCCTTAACTGTTGCTGATGCGATACCAGAAAACCGAGATATGGCTCTGTATGTTACCAAATTAGCAGGTGGCCAAGGAGCAGTTCGAGAAATTTGTGAATTGTTGATTAAAGCACAGGTCAAGGTTAAATCTTATTATAAGAACAATGACTAATCCTAAGCTTGTAAAACGAATAATTACCTGCCAAGGTAGTATTCAATTAGTAACTGCTTTATCAGTCCTAAGTTATCGACAAAAAGAGCAGCATAAACTCAATATTGAATATCAAGATTATCTGATTATTTATGATTTGTCTACTCCTCCAGGACAAATTGATAAATTTGCAGAGTTTGTCAAAAAAATGGCTCAATTAGTCCATAAATGGGAAGTAATTAATCATATAAACCCTGAGCAAATCGATGCCATATCTAATAAATTAGATTCTTGTAGCCCGCGAAAAATATATGATATGGTGCATAAATTAGTTGGAACTAAATCTGCTGACGAAATTTATTTATGCCGAAATTGGCAGTTTGGTAATCAACTTTTGATAAATACTTATAAATCAGCTGAAAAAATTTGTTATGGGGATAGTATTGGTATTTACTTTTCCTCCAATAATAATGGTTTTTTCCCAGCATATACTCCACCAAAGCTAAATTTTGTTAGTTATACCAAGAACAAAATTAAAGCCGTTATCAGTAAAGTCAAGGAGAAACTACAACTAAAGACATCTCTTAAAACTATAAACTTTGATATCGGTTATTTTGTATTGCCAGATATTTTGGGAGAATTACCTCCCATGAAATACATTACCTTAGATAAATCAAAACTTCTAGAAACTTTTAAGAATTTTAAGGGATTATTAGATGTAAATTATATTCAGCAATTCCAAGAAAATATTGATAACTTTCCTGTTTTAATATTGTTAAATTCTAACTTTTCTGAAGCTAGTAGGATGAGTGAAGAAGACGAAATTGCTGGTTATCGTCAATTCTTACTTAATCGACATATAGAACCGAATACTATATTAGTTATCAAACCTCACCCGAGGGATAGTAACATTAAAATTAAAATGTTGCAATCAAAACTAGCAGATTTATTTTCAGATATATTAGTTTTATCAGAACCTCATCTATTATTTTTACCTTTTGAAATTTTATTTGCACAAGTTTTTATTGAATCAGACATGTCAGTACGAAATAATATTAAGGTATTGACATTCAGTTCTGCTTGTTTATCATTGAAACTACTATTTAATGTTACCTGTATTGTGGGTTTTGGTGACCACATTACTACCAATATCTTCTATGAAGATTATATGCTTGGTAGGTTAAAACATGAGCAGTATTTAAGAGCAGCTATGAAAATTTTAGAGAATTAAAATGAACGTATTCAGATTGCTGCTGGGTAACAACGGACTTTGAAGAACCATAATTTTGATATTCGTGCTCAATATTTAAATGAACTTATTTGTAAAGGTATTAAGTTGTGAATATTATTAGTCCTTTAACAGAAAATAACAATGTAACTTTGCTTAAAAGTATCCCAACAAAGCAGTTAATTCAAGATTGGAAAAATTGTTTTGAAATAGATATTACCGAAGAAGTTGATGAACATGAAAATATTTACCTCTATAAATGTAACGAAACGCAGTTAAAATTTTTTACGCCTTATGAAACAGTTGGTTCGGATAAACTTTATGAGCATCTACAAAAGTTTGAATGGTACTATATGCCCCAAAAATGGGAACATAAGGTTGCTTTGCTAGATTTATCAAAGTGTAAAGATATTTTAGAAATTGGATCTGGTTCTGGTCACTTTATTAAATCTGGAATTGATAAAGGATTAAATATAAGAGGAATTGAACTTAATAAAGCTGCCGTTGCTGCCGCACACAAAAAAAAATTTCCAGTAGAGCGTCTTGACTTAAAAGAAGCTGCAAAATTATATTCGGAATCATTAGATGCTGTATGTAGCTTTCAGGTACTTGAACACGTAGCAAATCCCAAAAACTTTATTGATTTGTCAATTCAAATGTTAAAGCCAGGAGGGAAGCTAATTTATTGTGTTCCTAATTCAGAGAGCTTCCTTAAATACCAGTATAACTTGCTAGATATGCCTCCACACCATATGCTTCAATGGTCTAGGGAATCTTTTAAATCACTGGAAAAACTGTTTTCGATTAAACTTAAAAAAGTGGTTAACGAGCCACTAGCTTCTTATCATGTTGCGAGTTACGTAAGTTCTTACAGTAATCATTTTAGTTCTGTCTATCCTTTTGGAAAATTATTTTTTAATCGCTACACGATACCTGGCTATACCAAAATATTAAATCTTGGTTTGAGAATGTTTTTAACTGGTCAAAGCTTATATATACTATTCCAAAAAATTTAGATGAACTACTTAAATCTTGGCTGTGGTCGTCGCTTCCATCTAGCCTGGACAAATGTGAATTTCACATCATCAGGTGAAGGCGTAATTGCTCACAATCTCACAACAGGTATTCCCTTTCCAGATAACTCATTTGACGTTGTTTATCACTCCCACTTATTAGAACACTTTCCCCAAAATATAGCTGAATTATTCCTAAAAGAATGCTACCGCGTCCTGCGTCCTCAAGGCATTTTGCGGGTAGTTGTTCCGGACTTAGAACAAATTGCTCTAACTTATTTAGAAGCTCTAAAAAACGCTAACGATGGTTCTCAAGAATGGGCTGCTAATTACGAGTTGATTCTATTAGAAATGTACGACCAAACTATAAGAAACCACTCTGGGGGAGAAATGGCTGCATATCTTTTCCAAGAACATATCCCCAATCAAGACTTTATAGTCAAACGTCTTGGTATCGAAGCTAAAAACTTAATAGAAGCAGGACGCAAACGCCGGGAACAACATCAGCCTAATTCAACACCAGAAAATAAACCACTAAATTTACTTAAACAAGTTTACCGTTTTGTACGTCATCCCAACTACCGCCGTGAGTCCATGCTGAAAAGCTTGCTAGGTGAAGACTATAGCGCTTTACAAGTTGGTCGCTTTCGTCAAAGTGGAGAAGTTCACCAGTGGATGTATGACCGTTATTCACTAGCAACGTTACTGAAAAAATGCGGTCTGGAAAACATTATCCAACACTCAGCGAGTGAAAGCTACATTCCACAATGGACTAGCTTTAATCTTGACACAGAACCGGATGGTAGTGTTTATAAGCCTGACTCTTTGTTTATGGAGGGGATTAAGCCAGCCACATGAACATGAATGTTTTACACATCAACCAGTCTGATATATCTGGTGGAGCGGCGATCGCTGGCTATCGATTACACCAAGGACTACTGGCTAAAGGTATTGATTCGCGCTTATTAGTAGGAACAGTCAAAACCAAGAGCGATCGCGTAGCTCATGTTTCGCGCAGATATCGTCTAGAAAACCAACTTTTTCGACTTACTTGGGGCTTTGGTTTTAATGACCTTAATCTAATCAGTAGCTTTGATATTCCAAAGCATAATTTTTACAAAAATGCAAACGTTATTAACTTTCACAACCTACATACTAACTATTTCAATTACTTAGCTATTCCTTCGCTGACTAAAGAAAAACCAGCAGTTTTGACTCTCCACGATATGTGGAGTTTTACCGGACATTGCGCCTACAGTTACGACTGCGATCGCTGGAAAATCGGCTGTGGTAAATGTCCTTACCCAGCTACTTACCCAGCTATCAAAAAAGACAATACTCACCTAGAGTGGAGGTTAAAAAACTGGGTTTATAGTCGTTCGAACATAACTATTGTTACTCCTAGTAACTGGTTAACTAAGCAAGCAGAGCAAAGTATGCTCAACCGTTTTCCTGTTCATCATATTCCTTATGGAATCGATACGGAAGCATATCAGCCCCTTGATACCGAACAGTGTCGCTCCTTACTTGGTATACCGAAGAACAAAAAAGTTCTGATGTTTGGAGCGGTTAGCTTTAATGACTCTCGCAAAGGTAGTGATTTGCTGCTAAAAGCGCTGTCACTATTACCGAAGTCCTTGAAAGCAGAAACTGTTTTGCTGACGATGGGTAGTAGTGGTGAAGGAATTTCAGAAGCTGTAGAAATGCAAACGCTCAATCTGGGATATGTTAGTAGCGATCGCTTAAAATCTATTGCTTTTTCTGCCGCTGATTTATTTATTTTCCCCACCCGCGCTGATAACCTACCCTTGGTGCTGCAAGAAAGTATGGCTTGCGGTACACCTATGGTATCTTTCAAAATTGGTGGTGTTCCCGATTTAGTGCGTCCAGGGATAACTGGATACTTAGCAGTACCGGAAGATACTGAAGATTTTAGTAATGGGATCGTGCAGCTACTGGAAGATGGGAAAGTTCGGGAGGAAATGAGTCAAAATTGTCGAGAAATTGCTGTTGAGGAATATCCTCTTGAACTACAAGCTCGGAGATATATTAAACTGTACTCTCAGGTTTTGAAAAAACTATAGTTACCTATTTTATTGTTTTATAAATAAAAACTAATTTATGAAATATCCTACCTTAAACGAACTACCACCCCCACCACCTGGAAAAACAGGCTGGCCTTGGACGGAGGAAATTCAACCACTCCCTGAGCGGATGCCTGATGGTTCAGAATGGCCCCGGATTAGTATAGTAACTCCTAGCTATAATCAAGGACAATTTATAGAAGAAACTATCCTATCAGTTCTGTGGCAAGGTTATCCTAATTTGGAATACATCATCATTGATGGTGGCAGCACAGATAATTCTGTATAAATTATAAAAAAGTATGAAAAATATCTAACTTATTGGGTTAGTGAACCGGATGAAGGGCAAAGCCATGCTATAAATAAAGGTTTTGCTCGTTGCACTGGTGAAATTATGGCGTGGTTAAATAGCGACGATCTTTATCTTCCTGGTGCTTTACTAGAGGTCGCACGGCTATTCTCCAAAAATCGGAAAATAGATATAATTACTGGAGAAGCAATAGTTTATAAGTACCCGTCTGGTGAATTCTTTGGAGTTCGAGCTGGTCTTGTAGGACTTCCCCCAAAAATGGCAGTTATGCTCTCTCAATCTGCTTACCTTGGACAACACTCTACATTTTGGCACAGACGAGTTTGGCAAGATGCAGGTCCGTTATCCGAGGATCTACATTATGCAATGGATCATGATTTTTTCTTACGGTGTTGCGATGGCGGTTTCAGGTTCAAGATAGCTTAATAGCTTTATATTTTTGACTTTTAAAGTTAAATGATTATACCGCACCTAAGACTCCTATACATTTCTGCCGTCGTACCTGATACAACCTCAGGGGGAAGATTTGCGATGTACCGCCACCTAGTACTCAAACAAGACTTTGAAGTAGCAGTGGCAGGTACAACAGCTGGAGATTCTCCCATTGAAAGACGTTTCGTTATCCGTAAAAATCGTCTTATTGAGAGACTACGTCGCACTCGATTATCGCGATTGCTATGTAACCTTGAGTATCTCCAAAACTGGATAATGGTACCACAGCCATTGATGCAGTTTGCCCAAGAATTTCGCCCTGATGTCGTAGTCTGTGTTATTGAAGATTGGCACATGGGCTTAGCATGGCAAATTGCCACGCGGCTTAATGTTCCTCTAGTGGTAAACTTCCAGGATCTGTTTTGTCTTTCCCAGTTTGTTCCCGACAAGATGCGTCCTTTCCATTGGTTAGTTCCGTTTTTAGTAAATCGATACCGAATGCTGAATCGGAAAGCTGCTCAATCTTTTTATACCAGTGAAGGTATGGGCAACTGGTTTGGACAAGATGGTCGAGGAGATGTTCGGGTGCATCTCATTTTTGCAGTTTGACCTGGTGGTGCGTTACGGGACGCACTGTCCCAACACTTGCTACAGCTTGCGTTTTGGTGAGCTCGCCCCTAACGCACCCTACCGCACTTTTTTACAAATATGAGATGCACCCAGATGTTCTCTATCCCGTTGGTGATTTTAGTGCCTTCAGCTTATGGCCGTATGCTACTGCGCTTGGCAAATACTGTAAAAGAGCGAAGTGATATTCATTTACAAATCTTTGCTGCTGGTAATGATTGGCCTTTGGAAAAAGTCAAGGAGATGACTGAGGCTGGCATTTACAAGGGATTTAAGCCGTTTGAACAATTAAAGTCAGACTTTCAACAGGCAGATGCTTTTCTGACGGTAATGAGTTTTGAGAAAGCAGAAGAACCATTCATGAAAACCAGTTTTACAACCAAGTGGTTGGATTATGTTCCCTATGGCAAACCTGTTTTCGTTTGGGCACCAGACTATTCAACAGCTTATCAGTTTGCCCATCAGCACCGTGCTGGGATAGCTGTTTCGGAGGATGACCCGGTAGCTTTGGTTAAGGCGATGATTGATGCTGCCTCTAATCTTGAGACATGGCAAGCTGCCTGTGGGGGAGCGCGTAAGGCAGCAGAAACTGTTCTCAATGCTGAGAAAATACACACTCTGTTTGTTGATCGTGTGAACCATGTTTGTCGTCAATCCCAAGATACTCCTAACATTGACGACCTTAAAGAGCTGGCTCGATGAAAATGATGACTACCGCTGAATCTAGATTAATTACTACTGGTACATATGAAATTATTGTCATCTCCTCCGTACCACCTGCGCCAACTAGTGCAGGAGAAATTATACTGCACCGCCATCTAAGTCAGCTAGATGGGTGGAAGGTTTCAGTGGTGCCCAATCCCCAATACTTGTTAACAAGATTAGCAAAAAGGTTGAATCGCACTCGATTTTATACCTGGGGCAACAATTTAAATGTTCTCACTGATGGTCGCAGTTGGGATCCCCTGTGCCATGATCACCAGCTATCAAGCCAAAAAGCAATTGTGCTCACTGTTGCTCATGGTGATGGCTGCTGGGCGGCTTTGCGCTTTGCAAAAAAATATGGCTTGCCCCTAGTAACTATTTTCCATGACTGGTGGCCAGATTTACCTATTGTCCATGCCCCCTTTCGGCAACTAATCGCACGGCGTTTCCAGCAGCTTCATGATAGCTCAAACTTGGTACTTTGCGTCAGTGAAGGAATGCAAAAAGCTTTAGGTTCGCATCCCAATAGTCAAATTCTTTATCCCATTCCAGCTTCTCTACCATCTGAACTAAGATTTAATCATTCCATAGTCGATAAATCTCGTCCCTTGCGAGTTGTGTATTCTGGAAATCTCTATGAATATGGCCCAATGTTAGGGGAGTTGTTGCAGGGAGTTAAAGATCATCCTAGTTTACAGGTACAGCTTCGGGGAAAAAACCCTAATTGGTCGGCAGATGTTCAAAAGGAAATGCGAGAGCGCGGTTTGTGGCTAGACTTTGCACCCAGATCTGAGTTGAACCAGTGGCTAAGTTCAGCCGATGCTTGTTTGGTGACCATGAGTTTTGATCCTGCTATGAGGCGGCGCATGGAAACGAGTTTTCCTTCCAAACTACTTGAGTATGTGCAATTTGGTAAACCGATTGTGATTTGGGGACCAGAGTATTGTGCTGCTGTGCGTTGGGCTAAGGAAGGTAATAAGGCCATCTGTGTGACGAGGGAAAATCCAGCTGAATTAGTTTCAGCCCTTGAAAAACTCCAGAGAACTGCTGAGTTCCGCAAGCATTATGCTAAGCAGACTTGCCTGGCTGCTCAAAAACAGTTTAATCCATTAGTAATTCAAGAAGCTTTTTGTAAGGCAATTAGCGATTTGGTTTTTATTTAAAGATGCCAAAATTATAACAAAACTGGTGAATGAAACTAATTCAGTTTTTGAAACTATGCCTGATATTAGTATTATTATCCCTCTTTATAATAAAGCCCCTTATATAGGTGCAGCGATCAATTCTGTCCTTGCACAAACCATTACTGATTGGGAACTGTGGGTCGTAGATAATAACTCTACAGATAACGGCTTAGAAATCGTCCAAAAATATTGTGACCCGAGAATCCATCTTATTTCATGTCCTAAACGTACAGGTGGGCCTGGAGCACCTCGTAACGTGGGGTTAAGGCATGCAACAGGAACCTGGGTCTTATTTCTAGATGCTGACGACACGATTGAATCGACTCATTTAGAAAATTTATTGTCGCCTGTTGAGGATCATCCTGACGCAGCTATCATTGCCGGACATTGGCAAGAATATACTAATTCAAATCCACAACAGCGCACCTTGAAAGCACCTGCTGGCTATGGTTCAACAGCTTTTGGCTTTCCTGATGGAGCAATTGCCTTTGCTTCCTGGGCAGTGCATTCAGCAATAGTTAGGCGAGATATTTTGCATACACCATTTATTTGGGTTGAAGCGCTTGACCGTTATATGAGTGAAGACACAGCCTTTTGGTTTCGCCTTACTTCTACATTCTCGGTAGCATATACTGCTAGCGCTGGTGCACTCTATCGCCAAGAAATTGAAGACAACCGAAATCAGCCAGATGTTCTGGCTTTATGGTTTCAATCTATGAAGGCAATTACTACCGCTAACATAGAGTTTCTTAGTCAACAACAGCGATCGCTAACCGCAAAACATTGTGAAAGTCTCATGCGTCTCTACTCAGATATTTATCTGAAGGCACGACTACAAAATGACGCCACAACTGCTGATGAAGCAATGGAAATCGCTAAGGAATGGCTCAAAGAATGCTCAAATCGAAAAGGTTGTAGGTCTTTTTCACTCAGGGTAAGGGAAGTACTAGGATTGCATCGATTCCTTTCTATCATCTATTGGCAACAAAATTTAGTCACAACAGTTAAGGTGAATTATTTATGATATTTGGAATTGTAGTAACAAGTATATACAGTGGTAACTTTCTCGACGAATATTTCGAGCATTTTAAAGCAAGAAACCAGCTTGATCAGGTTCGCTTTTATATTGTTGGCGATCTATCTACACCTCCTGAGTGTCGTCAGCGAGTCGAAAAGTATCAGGGGGAGGGGTTGCCTTGGTTTTATTTCGGCCAAGAAGAACAGAATAAATTTTTAGCTCCATTTCCAGAACTAGCAGCTGAGATTCCCTGGAAAACCGATAATCGCCGAAATGTTGGCTTTTTAATGGCCTATCGCGATCGCTGTGATGTCATTATTGCCATTGATGACGATAACTATCCTCGTCATCAGTGGCCATTTCTAGAAGGGCACGCTGCTGTTGGGAAAAAGGCAACTTTACCAACTGCGGTAGGACACGATGGTTGGTTTAATCTCTGTTCTATGATGGATATTGCTTGCAAGTCTCTCGATGTGCAGGGAACCGTTTATGCCCGTGGTTTTCCCTACGCACGGCGCAATCCCAACTGTAGTCAAATTAACTCAAATGTCTCTACAGAGGTTGTTGCCATTAATGCAGGCTTGTGGTCAGGAGACCCAGATGTAGATGCAGCAACCCGGTTGGTTACACGCTGTGAGGCATCTGCTAACTTCCAGGAAAATTATCTCCTAGACTCTAACGTTTTGATGCCAATTAATACTCAAAACACAGCATTAATTCGAGATGCGATTCCTGCTTACTACTATGTCAAAATGGGTCATCCCATTGGTGGTATGAAGCTGGATCGATTTGGTGACATTTTTAGTGGTTTTTTTGTACAAAAATGCGCCCAAGCCGTAGGACATGCTGTACGTGTAGGTAGCCCTGTCGTAGACCATCGCCGATCCCCTCATAACCTCTACAAAGACCTCTGGCATGAACTAGCAGGTATGGTAATCATAGATGATATGCTGCCACTCCTGGAAACTCCTCTCTCGCCCGCTACAACTTATGGTGCTGCGGCTTATGAGTTAGCCGACAGGCTTGAAGCATGGACAGTAGAGCAGCAGGGCTTCCTTTGGGATGATGGGTTGCGTACCTATTTTTGTAATATGGCGCAGAACATGAAGTTATGGGTAGACACTTGTAAGGAGTTAGACTAGACTAATGATTTCACTCGTGACTACTGTCTTGAACGACCGCGTCGGTTGTATCGATTTCTTTGAGCAGATGCAAGTGCAAACCTTGCTACCAGATGAAATTGTGATTGTAGATGGCGGTTCGCAGGATGGAACCTGGGAATTGCTGCAAGCACAGGCAAAACAACTGCCTAACTTAAAGGTTTTCCAGGAGAAAGGGTGTAATGTAGCTCGCGGTAGAAACCTGGCTGTACGTGCAGCTAAACATGATCTAATCGTTTCGACCGACATTGGATGTCGGTGGGACCGAGAATGGCTAGAAGAGCTAGTCCAGCCAATGTTAAAAGATCCTGAAGTTGAAGCAGTGATGGGAAGCTGGCGTGTTAGTTGGAGCGATCAAAAAACACCATGGGCACAAGCTGATCCTCTCCTGCTCGGGGGGCTTGAATTTAGAGCAACGCCTCAAAGTCATGCCTCTAGTCGCTCTATTGCTTACAGAAAATCATTTTATCTTGGCCTTGGAGGATTGCCGGAAGATTTAACATTAGCTGCCGATGATATGGTGCTGGCATTGCTGATCCAACGTTCCGGAAAACGACTTGAAGCTTCACCAGAGCCTCGCTGTCAATGGCTTCGTCCCCAAACATTGACGGCAATCAGTAAAGAGGCTCGACGTAACTTTCGAGGAGCAGGTGAAGCGGGTATCTGGCTCAATTACTTTGTTTCTAATGTTCTACGATTTACTGCTGAAACAATTGCCTTAATGGGATTCTTAATAGCTTTAGTTATAGTTTCCGATTTATTAAAATTCGTTTTTGGAGTGATGCTGCTGTTACTATTCCTACTGCGATTGCGAAATTGGCTGAGACACTATATGTCGGTTAAAGAACGAGGAGGCATAGTGGGTTTATGGCATGTAGCAATCCTTGATATATCTACACGTTGGTCAGCTATCAACGGCTACTGGGAAGGGTTGCTTAGAGGAAAAACTCAATGCCAGGAAACTCGCCAAAAGTTACGAGGTGCTGGAATTGGCTGGTAAGAGTTGAGAACCTACAACACCACATATAGCAGTCGAAGTAAAGCTTAAGACATATTTCTTCTCCCTACGGTGCGCTTTCCGTTGGCGAATTAAATTCGCCACGGGTCGCACCGCTCCCTACTCCCTACTCCCTTTCAACCAAAATACTCTCTCCTCAACTATACTTCGGTTGCTATAAAACACTAGAACTCTTATTTCGCTAAAAGGTAAAATATGCGTAATTATGATCCTAGCATTCCGCTTTTTTCTATACATATACCGAAAGCTGGCGGTCAAAGTTTTTCTGATGTCTTGGCTAGTTGGTTCAATAACAATAGATTTCCGAATTTAAACAACCATCCCAAGTTATCTAAGATACTTACACCGTTAAATGCCGATTTATTTTTGCAAAGATTTTTAGGATGTGGTCTTTATTTTCACTATAAGGATCATGTATTGAATAAGCCACCTCGTAAAATTCCTTTAGGTAAAGGTTATGGTTCCTTACTTAGCAGAAAAATACCTGAATGCATACATGGTCATTTTGAATCTTACGGTGATGGCAAATCTCTTTTTGAATATTATCCAAAAGCTAGACAATTTGTAACGGTTTTGCGTGATCCTCTGCAACTTCAAATTTCACTATACTTTTATCATAAGAGGCTGCTGAATAATGGTGTAATTTATTGGAATGGGCATAAAAATAACTCTCTTGCTTTTCCTTGTCTAGAAGACTGGGTTAAGAATCGTGGTGCTTACATGTTAAACCTTTTTCCATGGAAAATAACGAAAGATAATTTTATCGAAATTTTAAAATCAAATTTTGTGCATCTATGTGTTGTAGAAAATTATCAAACATCAATTGATATATTAGCTGATAAATTAGGCTGTCCAACGGTGAAGGTTCCTGTTATCAATAAATCTCCTAGAGATGAGGGTGATTTACTGTCCGATTCAACTATTAATTTTTTCAAGGAAAAGCATGAGCTTGAATACCTGATATATAACTACGCTTTATCAATAAATCAGTTTTGATGTTGGAACTAAAAACAATAACCATAAATCTTGACCTGGTATATGAGTCGGATCTTTCTATTAGCACAACGTTTTACACGAAGTAATCTTAGTCAGATAGTTGTACTCAACAATACTTCTCACCAGCAAATTTCTGTCAGCAACTTTTGTCCCCGAATAAGATTTAAAGATGAAGTTACTTTACTATTCTCCTGCCAGCTATGGAGGACTAGCTGACTATGCCCATTACCAAGCTAATGCCCTTGTATCTGCTGGTGCAGAGGTAACGTTACTGACTACGCCCAACTATCCCGTCGGTAGGGGAGAAGCCTATGAGATTGTACCTATTTTGGATGATACCACAGCAAGTCCTGGGGTGCATAAACCAATGCCCAAGGTTCTTAAAGCAGGCTATCTTTCCTATAATCTGCTCAGCAATATTGCTAGATTAACCCGTTTTATTGAAGAACATCGGTTTTGTCACGTCTTAATGGGTTCTTACCAGGAATACCTTGCGCCCTTGTGGGCCCATCGCCTGAGGCGATTAGCCAATCGGGGAGTGGTATTCGGTGCAGTAGTCCATGATCCCGTGCGAGATTTTGTTTTGGGGCCTCAATGGTGGCATCATTGCTCTATTGCAGCAGGCTATTCGTTTCTGCGGGAGGCATTTGTTCATGAAGCCATTGATTTAGATACGGTTCGCCCTATGCCTCAATTGCGTACAACCGTAATTCCCCACGGTATTTATAAATTACCCCAAGCAACCCAATCTAGGGAAAAAACACGCCACTTACTCAACCTACCTCAAGAGGCTAAGGTGATGTTGTCCTTTGGGCATATTCGTCCTAACAAAAACCTTAACCTGGTAATTGAGGCAATGGCTCGTGTCCCTGATGTATATTTAGTAGTCGCGGGAAAAGAACAGTCTTCTAGTCAGCAACTTGCTCGTCGTTATCAAGAACTAGCTCAGGAATTGGGTGTAGCAGATCGCTGTCGCTGGCAGATTGGCTTTATTCCTGAAAGGGAAATTCCTAATTTGTTTGACATGAGTGATTTAGTTTTATTGACTTATGATCAGACTTTTCACTCTGCTAGCGGTGTGTTAAGTATGGCAACCCACCATCGCAAACTTTGCTTGGCTTCCAGTGGAGAAGGACCTTTGAAAGAGGTAGTGCAAAAATATCAATTAGGGTTGTGGGTTGAACCTAATAGTGTAACAGCAATTGTCGAGGGCTTAAAGTCATGGCTGGAAATGCCAATCAAACCTTGCTGGCAAGAGTATTTTCGGGACAATTCTTGGCAGGAAAATGCCCAGATTGTTCTTAGTGTTTTAAAAACGTAAACAAATCTGCCTATAAGTCCTAATCAGTGAATCCTAAAATTATTGCAGGTAGTTTGCTCAACTATCACTACAACCATTGGCTTAGTAACTGTCCCTCCCGTAAAATCCGCATTGCTTACCTCAAGGCATATTTAGCTAGGCTAGGAAAGGAAACATCGGTTCAAATGGGCTGTCGCTTTCTTAACGGGCGTAAAGTCTATTTAGGCGATCGCAACGTAATTAACTTTGGTTGTTTATTTGATGGTCGCCATTATCAAATTCACACTGGTAACGATGTTTCTATTGGTCCAGAGGCAACCATTTTAACCTTAGGGCATGACCCCCAATCCCCTAGTTTTGAGGATCGAGGTGGAGATGTCATTATTGGCGATCGCGTTTGGATTGCTTATCGAGCTATTATTTTACCTTCAGTAAAAATAGGAGAAGGTGCGGTAATTGGTGCAGGGTCAGTAGTCACTAAAGATGTGGAACCCTACACCGTTGTGGCAGGTAATCCCGCTAGATTTATCAAGAAGCGAAATCCCGAGTTAGACTATCAATTACATTACCACCCATGGCTCCTGTAAAAAATACCAATTAGATAATAATTAAAATTGTGTTTAAACAATCTCATCAGTGGATCTGCTGTCAAATCGGAGCAAGAGAACATTACGCAATCCCCAGATCCCTACATCAGCAAGGTAATCTATCTCACCTAATCACAGACGCTTGGATTACCCCCCAATCTCCCCTCAACTATCTACCCAAAAACCTACTCACCAGTTTACGCGATCGCTTCCACCCAGATCTTGCTCAAGCATCCACTCACGCCTTTACCAATTCCTTGATTCAGCTAGAAATCCAGCAACGTCTGCAAAAAGTGCGTGGTTGGGAACAAATTATTGCCCGTAATCACTGGTTTCAACAAAACGCTGTCAACTATCTGGCAAAAATTGCTCCAAAATTTAATAAACCTCCCATCCTCTTTACTTACAGCTACGCAGCCTTAGATCTATTACAATTTGCCAAAGCTCAAGGGTGGCGCACTGTCCTCGGACAAATAGATCCAGGAATTGTCGAAGAAAAAATTGTTGCCCAAGCCCACCGCCAATATCCCCATTATCAATCAACCTGGCAACCAGCACCCCCAGACTATTGGACTAACTGGCAAAAAGAATGTCATTTGGCAGACCGGATTTTAGTTAACTCCACCTGGTCTAGCCAAGCCCTACAACAAGTTGGGGTACCCTCAGAGAAAATTGCCGTAATTCCCTTAGCTTACCAAGCACCTACCCAATCTCAAGGGTTTGTGCGCACCTATCCAGAACACTTTTCCCCTCAGCGTCCCCTCAGAGTGCTATTCCTCGGACAAGTTATCCTACGTAAAGGTATCTTTCCCCTGCTGGAAGCAGCTAGATTATTACAAAACGAACCCATTGAATTTCAGATTGTAGGATCCGTAGGGATTACCCTCACCCCAGCCCAACAAAACTTGCCAAATGTGCGCTGGATTGGTTCCGTTCCTCGCAGTGCCACCAGCCAGTATTATCAACAAGCAGATGTATTTCTCTTCCCTACCCTTTCCGATGGCTTTGGTTTAACTCAACTAGAAGCTCAAGCTTGGAAATTACCCCTGATAGTGTCCCGATATTGTGGAGAAGTGGTGAAAGATCAAGAGAATGGTTTGATCTTACCAGAGGTTTCAGGAGAAGCGATTTCTCAAACCTTGCAATGGTGTCTTAATCACCCTCAACAATTGCAGTATTTTGCTCAAAACTCCACAAATCTCTCTCAATTTAGTTTGTCCCAACTCCAACAAAATCTGCAACATATAGGGTACCTAAATGAATTGTGAGAATTTTTGCTCCCTACTCCCTACTCCCTACTCCCTACTCCCTACTCCCTACTCCCTACTCCCTACTCCCTACTCCCTACTCCCTACTCCCTATTCCCTGTTCCCTGTTCCCTTTGTTATTGTTTTGATTAATGACTGATTCTGTAGGGTTTCCCGAAGCCCTTGTCCCTATTTATGTCATGGCTTCAAGCCTACTTTTTATCTTAGTCATTGAAGCGTTTTTAGTCAGAGACAAACGAGCTTGGAGTATTCCCGCCCTGGCGGTGTATGCCACTATTGGAGCCTGGTATTTTGTAGAACTATTTTACACCCCTGAAAATTTTCTGCAGTTTGATTCATTAATACTAGAATACTGTTATTGGCAAATAATTACTTTTTTAATCACTTTTCGCCTAGTAATCCCTTCCCTTTCTCGCCGATTCCTTAAAAACTACCATACTGCTTGGAAATTTACTGCCTTTAATCCTGAGCAACTTTTAATAGTTTTAGCTTTTGTTTGGCTATGTTTATTAGGATATGGTGTTAGCCGTCTCAACGGCGATATTTTCACTGCTTTATTTCCACTTGGAGCTCGTGTGGGACGGCAGATGTGGGGAAGAGCCGCTGCTGCTGGTGGTGATGGATTTATCGTTTCTTCCGCAGCCTATGTTTATACCCTAGTTTGTGCCTTCTTTGGCGTGCTTTTGCCCCTCCCAATGGGCCGTCAATTGAAGACATTAAATCTTTTGCTTGTCTTGATTGTACTGCCCTATTTTATTTTTATGGGAGCCCGTAACCAACTTCTAGCAGTGATTATGCCAGGCTATTTTAGCTATGCGTTATTTTCCCCAGATCCGCTTTGGAAAAAGGTGTTAATTAGCATGGCTACTTTTTGGGCTATTAATGAATTGCTGACGTTAATTATTACTTATCGTAACATTGGTTTTAATGAATTATTGAATCCAGATGTTGCCCCGCAATTCCAAGAAGAAGTAGAGGAAGAAGGGCACTTGGGATTAAATATGCTAGAAGAGCTATGTTATATCAATCAATTTTACCAAGAAGGAAGCCTAAAGTTAACGTACGGAGGTCGCTATTTAGCAGAAGCAGCTAATATAATTCCTAGGGCAATATGGGCTAATAAACCTCTAATTGGAATTGATTATGCTATCTTAAGGGGATTTGGTGGTGCTGATAATGACATTGGGGTATTTGCTACTATTTCAACTGGATTAATTGGACAAGGATTTTATAATTTTGGTCCTATTTTGGGACCAATGGGTGCAGCGGTTTTAATGGCTAGCTGGGTGAGTTTTATGAGTAGGCTTTGGAAGCAGCAATATTCCACCTTGCGGTTAGGATTATTTCTGATTTGTTTAGGGCTAACGTTTAACTTAGGTAGAGAATTTACCCTACTGGTATTATGGCCCGCTTTGTTTGGATATGTGTTTGTGCTTATGCTAGAACGCTACGGATCCAAAAAAGCTCAGGGAAGATTTATTTCTACATCTCATTTATAGCGTTTGGATCTAGGTTGTAAACGCAAGTATTTCCGAAAAAGGCATACAAGAGGCAAAAGGGGTGCATCTCCTAAAAGCTGTTTGACCCGGTGGTGCGTTACGGGCAGCAACCTAACCCTGGCTACGAGGCGGAAAATGAAAACCCCCCTAACGCACCCTACGCAAAATTTAGGTGCGACTTAAAACAGAATTTAGTATATATATTTTTTTATCTAAATCAAGTGCTCAAAATCGCAGTATTGTTTACTAACTATGGCCCCTACCATATTGCCCGTGTCAGTGCCTTACACCAGCATTGTCATCAAATAGGCTGGAATGTGATTGGCATAGAATTAGCAAGATCCGAAGCTGAATATGCCTGGAAAGCTAACTTAAATAATATTCCTTTTGCGCTAATTTCTATTGTTAAAGACCGGCAGCGAGAGGATGTAAAAAATCATCAATTACTCCCAAAAATTTACTCTACCCTAAGGAAGGTTCAGCCTGATGTGGTGGTGATTGCTGGCTATTTTGGATCAGCTATGATTGCCACTTTAGTATGGAGTTTATGGCACGGTAAACTACCAATTTTGCTTTCGGAGACTACAGAAACCGATTTTACTAGAATTTGGTGGCGTGAAACGATAAAGCGCTGGCTACTTAACCGGTATAAATCGGCTTTAGTGGGCGGAAAACCACAAAAACGTTACTTGATCAAATTAGGAGTACCTAAGGAAGCCATTTTTTGCGGCTATAATGTCGTAGGTAATGATGCTTTCCATCCCGACAAAATTAAATCTCTGGCACCTCCTTTAAACAAGCCCTACTTCCTGGCTATCAATCGCTTTATACCTAAGAAAAATCTCCCTTTTGTAATTTCAGCCTACGCTACCTATCGTCAAATAGCTAAAGACAGGGCTTGGGATTTAGTCCTGTGTGGGGATGGTTCAATGCGCTCTCAAATTGAGAAACAGATTAAAGACTTAGGGTTGACTAAGGTTATTCATCTAACTGGTTTTTTACAACAACAAGAACTTCTGCCTTATTTTGCTCACGCTGGCTGCTTTATCCATGCTAGTACTCACGAACAATGGGGATTAGTTGTGAATGAAGCTATGGCGGCTGGCTTACCAGTGCTAGTGTCTAATCGCTGTGGCTGTTTTGAAGATTTAGTAGTTGAAGGTATCAATGGATTTGGTTTTAATCCCTATGATAAGCAACAGCTAACTAAGTTAATGCTTAAGGTAAGTTCAGGGGAAATTGACCTAGACAATATCAGTCAATCCGCCCTGGAACACATCCAGAAATTCTCTCCGGACTATTTTGCTGAAGGGTTGATAAAAGCTGCTAAATACGCCTTAGCTAATCACTAATTACTGATGAAACTTCTGATTGTTATTCCTGCTTTAGGGGCTGTTTATGGGGGTACATCTAAATGCGTAGTGGAACTAGCTCAAGCATTGGGTAACTTAGGCATTACTGTTGACCTGGTAGCCACTAATGCTAATGGTTCTGAGGTGATAGAAGCCCCTATCAAAACCTGGTTACCTAAAACTAATTATCGCCTGCAGTTTTTTCCTTACAAAGGGATTGGAGACTACAAATTTAGTTTTTCCCTTAGTAAGTGGCTATTCCAACACATCGGCGATTATGACTTAGTCCAAACTAATGCAATTTTTTCAGTTCCTAACCTAGCTGCTTACTGGGCTTGTCAATGGTATAATATCCCTTATGTTATTATCCCCCACGGCATGCTTGACCCTTGGGCACTTTCCTATAAAGGCTGGAAAAAACGTATCTACTACACTCTATTAGAAAAGCCTGCTCTCCAAAACGCTAGCGCACTGCAAATGCTAGCCTCTACGGAAGCGGAACAAATTAAACCCCTCAACCTCAAAACTCCTGTTACTATTGCCCCTAACGGCATCCACCGTCAAGACTTTGAAGAACTCCCTAATCCGGAACTTTTTTATCAACAGTTTCCAGCTACTCGTAACAAAACTCTGATTCTCTTCCTAGGACGTATCGACCCCAAAAAAGGATTAGACTTGCTAGCCACAGCATTTGGTAAGATACACCCTCAATTTTCCGACACTCACCTAATTCTTGCTGGTCCTGATAACATTGGTTTCTTATCTACGGCTAAAGACTACTTTGCTAACGCAGGTTGCCTCGATGCTGTTACTTTTACAGGGATGCTAACAGGCTCTCTCAAATATGCTGCTCTTGCTGCTGCTAGTATTTATGTTGCCCCATCCTATTCTGAAGGGTTTAGTATGTCTGTGCTGGAAGGTATGGCTTCAGGCTTACCTTGTGTTATTACCACAGGCTGTAATTTTCCAGAAGCTGCGAAGGCTGACGCTGCATATGTAGTTGATATTGATGCTGATGCTATTGCCAATGCTTTAACCCAGTGTTTGCAATTTCCCCAACAAGCCAAAGAAATGGGAACTCGCGCTCGTCAACTTATCTTTGAACAATACACATGGAAAAGGATTGCAGCTAATTTGATTGACATTTATCAAGCTATTCTTCATCAAAAACCTTTCTAAGAATATATTTGAGGATTGAGTTATCATCTTTATTAAAGAGACAGAAACATCAACTTTAAAGTACTAATTAATATAAGATTATAAATATGAACAATTTCATCGACAAAGTAGTATATACATCTGATAACCCTAAATTAGACTATCGGATTATTTTTACAAGAATCAAAAACGGTAACTTTGAATATATACTGGGCAGATTTTGGTTATTTAGAGGTCTATATTCTCAGTATAAAAAACTTATACAAATTATAAATAAACCACAAACAAAAATAAGCTTTACAAGCCAAATAATTCAAAAATATAATCTCAATATTTATAGGATTGTTGAATCTATCAAGCAAGACTCTTACTACGATCAACTAGAATTAAATGAGCAATCATTAGCTTCTATAGTAAATTATGCTAAAAAATTGCCCTTATCTACCGCATCACTAAATCTGTCATTTACTTATCAGGAATATATTACTCATCTCAAAGCAAAACATACAATTGCTATGGCAGATCTAGATGAACCACTGAAAATAAATGAAATATATCGGCTTAGACATGATGATTTATTGCTAGAAATTTCAGAAAAATATCTCGGTTATTTTCCTGAAAAATGTGATGTAAGATTATGGTGGAGCTTTGCAAATAACCTATCTTCAGAAGAAAGAAGAATACAGTCACAAACTATTGATTATCATTACGACATTCATGGATTTAATTTCTTATACATTAGTTTTTACTTAACCAATGTAGATGTTAATAGTGGTGCCCATGTCCTCGTCAAGTCTAGCCATAAAAATAAAAAAATATCAATGCTTCTTCGCAGTGCTAGATGTCCAGATAAAACAATACAGCAATATTACCCCCAAGAGGATATCATAACAATTCAAGGAAAAGCAGGAAAATGCTTTCTAGAAGATGCCTCTTGTTTCCATAAAGCTTTACCACCAATTCAACGCGATCGCTTATTTCTACAATTGAGGTATTACTAATATGAAAACAACTAAACTAGGTTTCGGTTGCGCTCCTATATTAGGTAGAGTTGACAAGCGTAAAAGTATTCAAGCACTAAAAATTGCATACGAAGAAGGAATTAATTACTTTGACATTGCACGCTCTTATGGCTGGGGTGAAGCAGAATCTATACTAGGATAGGAAATTTCTTAGTCCAAAATAAAATACCTAGAGACAGTGTAGAAATAACAACAAAATTTGGTCTTGTCCCAAAAAACAACAGGCTGATCAGATTATCTAAAAATATAGCCAGAAAAGTTATTAGTATTAATCCTAAAACTCAAACCTTAGTTAAGTCTGCTGCTAGTCAAGTTGCACCAAAAATTGATTTTTCTGTAGATACAGCGAAGACAAGTCTAGAAAAAAGCCTTAAATCTTTGCGTACTGATTATATTGATAATATATTACTCCACGGATACGATTTTCAAAATCCGCCTAATGACATTACTGATATAGTTAATTTTTTGGATTCAGAAAAAAAACGTGGTACGATCAAAAATTATGGATTCTCGACTGATCAATCACTAGATTTAGCCGCCAAGTTTTTTGCCACCAATAATTTGAACCCTGATCTAATTCAACTTCCTTGCCAAATCAGCCAAAAACAAGATTATGTTTATATTAAAAAACTTAATAAAAATGGAATAAAAGTCATTGTTCATTCACCGTTTAATATAGGAAAAAATTCTCAAAAAAATTTTAATAATTTAGTTCGTATTGACTCCTTAAATAACTTCAGTAGTACTTTTAATTTTTCGATTGAAAAGCCTCAAGATATCTATTCAATTTTACTGGGTTATTTCAAATCTATTTATTCTCCCTATGCTATTGTCACTAGCATGTTCAATCCATCTCATATTAAAAAAAATCAAGAGATTATAAATAGACCTGCGCTAACTCAGAAGCAAGCAGAGTTATTCAATCAAATTCTAGTTGAAATTTAAGCCTATTGATTACTACTGTACTATGAAAATAACATCGTATTTAATTCAGTCTCCATTCGCAATTAAAATTCGCTCTAATTTGAGAAAATATTATTTTTGAATAACAATTATACAAACTATTGCTGGCTCAATAAATAAAGAGTATGAAGCTCATTTTAATAAAGAGTTACTTGAGAGTATAAAATCTGGAGATACAGTGTGGGATATAGGAGCTAATATTGGCTTCTATACCCGGAAATTTTTGGATATTGTTGGAACTGAAGGTCACGTCGTTGCAGTTGAACCAGCGCCATCGAGTGCGAACGCATGTAGAAAGCTTATTAATCCGAATAGTTATACAAACTTGACTGTAGTTGAATCAGCACTTAGTAGTGATGTTGGAACAGCCGAGCTTTCTGTTGATGAAGATCCAAGTTCACCAAATAATCGCTTATCAAAGTCCTCATCAAATACTTTGACAATATCTGTCACTACCGGTGATCTTCTATTATAAAATCTGGGTTATTACCCCAATATCATAAAAATAGATGTAGAAGGTTTTGAACTAGAAGTACTTAAAGGAATTCAGACAGTTCTTTCCTCCTCAACATTAAAAGCAGTTTTCATTGAAGTTCATTTTAAGCTTCTCGAAGAAAACGGTTACACAAATGCTATTGAAATGATAGTTAAAATACTACATAAATATGGCTTTTCCACGACATGGATAGATTTTTTACATATCGTAGGATTTAAATCTGTGATCAAATAATCAACTGAATTGATATTGAATATGTACTTCTGTGATTTTGGTTTTGCCGATTGAAAGTATGAATGAGTCTCACGTAAAGGCACAAATGTATTTGATAATCGTTGTTTTAAAAATACCGAAAATTTAAATTAATTTACCGATTCAGTAAGGTAACCTCTGGCTCTGGACTTCTGGAAAGCAAAGCATATTGTAATCTAGCACATTAATTCAGTCCGAATCACCCTAATTAATTTATCTGGAATGCTAGAAAAAATTACCCCACTCATTCTGACCTACAACGAAGCGCCCAACATCCAACGTACCCTTCAACAGCTTACCTGGGCAAAGACAATTGTTGTAATTGATAGTTACAGCACAGATGAAACCTTAGAAATTTTAGATTCAATTCCTCAATTACAAGTCTTTCAAAGAAAGTTTGATTCCTTTGCTGCCCAGTGTAATTATGGACTAGGAAAAATAGAATCTGAATGGGTACTATCCCTAGATGCTGATTATGTTTTAACAGATGAGCTAATTAGTGAAATACAAACCTTGCAAACGTCACCAGACCTAAACAGTTATAGTGTTCGATTCAAGTATTGTATCTTTGGAAAACCTTTGCATGGTACTTTATTGCCACCAAGAAAAGTACTCTACAAAAGAGAAAAAGCAACTTATCAAGATGATGGTCATGCACATCGAGTTATTGTAGATGGCAAATCAGCAATACTCTCTGCTTATATCCATCATGATGACCGCAAACCGTTAAATCGTTGGTTGTGGGCGCAAGACCGATACATGATAATTGAAGTCAAAAAGCTTACACAGGCACCCAAACATGAATTGAGTTTAGGGGATAAAATTCGCAAACAAAAAATTATTGCTCCCTTTATTATCCTATTTTACTGTCTGATTCTTAAGGGCGGAATTTTCGATGGTTGGCATGGTTGGTATTATGCATTTCAACGGATGCTAGCGGAAACTCTGTTATCTATTCGGTTGATTGAATTTGAAAAATTACAGAAGCAGTAAATTTTAACCATTGTCAAATCGGGAATCGGGAATCGGGAATCGGGAATCGGGAGTAGGGAGTCGGGAATCGGGAATCGGGAGTGTGGGGCGGGGGCGCGGGGCGGGGGCGCGGGGAGATGGGGAGATGGGGGGAACCCTCAAGACCGGACTGGATCCCCAAGACTCTTCTACTCCCTGCTCCCTACTCCCTACCTGACAAGGGTAGGTTTTTTACAAAGGGGCGAGTATGTACTTTTATTAGGTATAAATTCCTAAAAATCTGTATCAAAATACACAATTATTTCCGGGATAATTCTCCCCATTTCCCGCTTTTCCCGATTCCCGACTCCCGATTCCCGACTCCCGATTCCCGACTCCCGACCCAAATGTAAAAAACCTACCCCTACTCCCTACTCCCTACTCCCTACTCCCTACTCCCTACTCCCTACTCCCTACTCCCTACTCCCTGCTCCGAAGCTTCCTACAACTCAACCTACGGGAAAATCCTTGTATTGAGCCATGAAACGAAACTTATCTTCACGCCGACGTTTCACCAATAAACCTGGCTTTGGCTACCCTCGCAAAACCCTAGGCAAAATGCGGGTAGCATTTACCTTTAGCATCCTATGTATTGCTGTTAGTTTTATTCCCATTCGCTTAGGGCTCGCCCATCTCCAATCCCCCACTCCTGAGGTGATTCTGACCCTCGGTGGAGATATCACACGGGAAAAATTTACAGCTGAGTTTGCTCAGCAACATCCTAACCTTGATATTTGGGTCTCTTCTGGAGAGCCGACCCCACAAGCCCAAAAGGTCTTTCGGGAAGCAGGTATTCCTGATCAGCGAGTAAATCTTGATCGCCGTGCTATCGATACCGTCACCAACTTTACCTCCCTGGTTCAAGATTTCCAAACCCATGATATCCACCATGTCTATCTAATCACCTCAGACTTTCATATGCGTCGGTCGATTGCGATCGCCTTCTTTATTTTCGGCAGTCAGGGTATTGCCTTCACTCCTGTCGCCATTCCTTCCCAGCAGCCTGAGGAATCCTGGCTGCCAGTGCTACGGGATGTAGGGCGCTCGGTGGTCTGGATTATCACTGGTCGTACTGGAGCGAGTCTTCATTATTATTTGAGAGCATGATTGGGAATTAAGAATGAAGAATGAAGAATGAAGAATGAAGAATGAAGAATGAAGAATGAAGAATGAAGAATGAAGAATGAAGAATCGGGAATCGGGAGTCGGGAATCGGGAGTCGGGAATCGGGAATCGGGAGTCGGGAATCGGGAATTAAGAATGTAGAATTAAGAATGTAGAATTTGGAATTATGCATTCTGACAGATAATCTACCCTACGCGAATACCAAAGGCGAACAACATTTTTGAATGTAGAATTATAAATTATACATTCTAGATTCTGCCTTCTGGCTTCTGCCTTCTACATTCTAGATTCTGCCTTATAGATTCTTAATTCTTAATTCTACATTCTTAATTCTTAATTCTTAATTCTACATTCTACATTCTTAATTCTTAATTCTGACAGATAACCTTCAACCAAACCAATATATGACTACTGACTTAAGTAAACCACCAGCTTTAGAAATAGCCCCCTTAGTAGATTTAAGCAAATACGACTCATCTCGATTTGACCGAGGGCGTCCCAGTTGGTTAGTCTTAATCTGGTGGTTGGTGCAAGCGATCGCATTTCCCTTAAGTCTTCATAACTTCAATGGTTTCCGCCGATGGCTGCTCCAATTATTTGGAGCCAAGATTGGTAATAATGTCGTTATTCGACCCACTGCTCGTTTTACTTACCCCTGGAAAGTAGAAATTGGTGACTACAGTTGGATTGGGGATGATGTGGTTTTCTACAGCATCGATCGGATTCGCATTGGTAGTCACTGCATTATTTCCCAAAAATGTTACCTCTGTACCGGTAGTCACGATATCAAAGACCCAAGATTTGGGTTAATCACAGGTGAGATTCATGTTGGTAACGGAGCCTGGATTGCCACCGATTGCTTCGTTGCGCCCGGTGTCCAAATTGGAGCCAATGCCGTAATTGGTGCTCGCAGCAGTGTGTTTAGTAATATCCCAGAGCAGCAAGTATGCTGGGGGACACCAGCACGTGCTCGCTATCGACGGGAAATAGGGAGTAGGGAGTAGGGAGTAGGGAGTAGGGAGTGTGGGAAGTGTGGGGAGTGTGGGGAGCTGGGGAGCTGGGGAGATCGGGAGATGGAGAGCTGGGGAGATCGGGAGATGGGAAGTTTGGGGAGATGGGGAGTCAGATCTTTGAGAACTGCTATAGTGGTAAACAATTCGTGATTTTAGATCCTGTTACCTTTACCAGACCGTAGCGAAACCACTACATCTTTATCACTACCTTCAAAATGACACTCAACAGCATCTCGAACCATCGTTCTCAGCTCATCTAACGTGTCTGCTTGAGTAAATATAGATTCTCCTAAAGCTCTGGCTGTATAACCCCCTTCCGGATCTTCCTCAACCAAAAACACAACTTCGCTCATGTTCATGACTCCCCCATTGTTGTCTATCGTTATTATTGCATAGGGAACAGGGAGTAGGGAGTAGGGAGTAGGGAGTAGGGAGTAGGGAGTAGGGAGTAGGGAGTAGGGAGTAGGGAGTAGGGAGTAGGGGAGCTGGGGAGTAGGGAGTAGGGAGTAGGGAGGAGGGGGTAGGGAGTAGGGAGTAGGGAGA
>NZ_JAAHHU010000270.1:0-6425 GCF_010672095.1 Moorena sp. SIO3I6
AGCATCTGAGACAGTCGCATTACTTACTTCCTTTTTAGACCAAACTACCATTATCTCATCAGTTTAAAACTTTCATCAACAGTATGTCAGCCAGGATTGACAAACTATTCACCCTCTGAGAAGGTATTTGATTATATGCTAGTTTCTAATTTAATTTAAATTACCATAATCGTGGTTATAAACGTTTTAGCTGGCGAAGTTTTACATTTCCTTGGTTTCATTAGTTAACATATTTCCATCTGAGCTTTAAAAAAGGCTCGTGGTGATGGTATTGTTAAGGTTTTTAAAAAATCTAGAATTTTTTGATATTTCCAGCTTTGATATAACTCTGAATTATAGCAGTATAAATACCAGTTATAGATTTTATAAACAGTCATACTTTTTAAGTAAAAATGATATTAATTTTTAGATAAACACAACAATAAAATCTTTCGTTGCTTGTCATAATTGCTGTTGATGTCTATGAACAAAAGCTCGAGCAACCCATCTGCCCCCCCAGAGAATATACCCTAGATGAATTACTAGCCAATGAAGTCGAAATCAGTGAAGAGGTTCACTGGGGTAAAGCAGAAGGTCGAGAGGTGTGGTAGGCTTCTTTGAGTGCGAATTACCTTTTGGACAACTTCTAGTCAGCAAAAAAGGAACAGATATAAACTTTGGGTATTGAACTACGCAGTTACGTATACATAGACAGCTTGCAGCCTCAGCACGCCGCTTACATGGGAACAGTAGCGTTAGGATTTTTGCCCTTACCAGGAGATACCTCCCTTTGGATTGAAATCTCACCAGGTATTGAAATTAACCGGATTACCGATATTGCCCTCAAATCCACTGCCGTGCGTCCAGGAGTGCTGGTGGTCGAACGGCTTTACGGACTTCTAGAGGTGCATGCTAATAAACAAGGGGAAACCCGTACAGCTGGCAAAGCAATTTTAGACGCACTGGGCGTCCGGGAACAGGATCGGCTCAAACCTCGGGTCATTTCTAGCCAAATTATCCGTAACATTGATGCCCACCAGACCCAGTTAATTAATCGCACACGGCGGGGTCAAATGTTGCTAGCAGGGCAAACCCTATATGTATTAGAAGTTGAGCCAGCTGCCTATGCTGCCCTAGCTGCCAATGAAGCAGAGAAATCTGCCTTAATTAACATCTTACAAATTAGTGCAGTGGGCAGCTTTGGACGCCTCTACCTAGGTGGAGAAGAACGGGATATATTAGCAGCGTCTCAGGCAGCGCTGACAGCTATTGAAAGCGTGAGTGGTCGTGAACATCCTGCTGCCAAGCGCAAGGAATAGAAAGGAATTCTTCCTGAGCTGATCCCTTAATGTAGTGCCATTGGGTTAAAGTCTTTGTTGGCACCGCTACATAATGTGAAGGAGAACCTCAATGGCCAATATAGAACATCTTGCTCTACTCAAACAAGATCCATTGAGATGGACAGAATGGAGAAAGACAAATCTAGATCTAGAACCAGACCTTAGCGAAGTTAACCTCAATGGGGCTAACTTTGAAAGGGTAAACTTAGCAAAAGCTAACCTAAAAAAGGCAAATCTAGGCAATATTAAACTGATTAGCGCTAACCTCAGCCAAGCTAACCTCAGTAATGCCAACCTCCAAGATGCTGAACTGATCAAAGCTAAACTGATCTCGGCAGAGCTAATTGGGACTAAACTTATAGCAGCTAACCTGATCAGGGCTGACCTAAATGGTGCCAATTTAATTGGGGCTGACTTGACCCTAGCTAACCTCATGGAAGCTGATTTGAGTAATGCTAACCTAATTGGCACTAGCTTGCTCAAAGCTAATCTCTCAGAAGCAGATTTAAGTGGGGCAAAGCTAAGACGGACTAACCTGGTTGAGGCTAACCTTATGGCTGCTAATCTCTGCCATGCTAATCTGAGCAATGCTAATCTTCATCAAGCTGAACTGCTTGGGGCTTACCTATACAAAGCTGAGTGTCGAGGGGCTAACCTAGCAGAAGCTCACCTTAGTGGAAGCTATCTGTTTGGAGCTAACCTAGCAGAGGCAGACCTTTACAGGGTTGACATTAGATGGGCGAACCTTACTAAAGCAAATTTAAGCGGGTCTAACCTGACTACAGCTAAGCTCAGGGGCGCTAACCTCAGTAAAGCTAACTTAACTGGGGCTACTATCATTGAAGCTGAACTAAGCCAAGTTAATCTAAGGGAAACAATTATGCCTGATGGAACCATCCATCCTTAGATCACCACATCTGATCACACTCAATCAAACCTTCGATTAATCAGTTAGTGCTGCCAATATCATCCAACAGACAAAATCGACCAGACACCGATGAGTCATGCCCAACCGCCCCTAGAATTTATCCGACAAGCTATAGTTGACCTGACTCATGAGCTGCAAACCTCTATGCAAAGTCTGATCATAACTTGACAATATTCTCTGAATAAGTAATAATACAAAACATTATTTTTATCCTTAACGTAAAGTTAATCAAAGTGGGCTTTTGGTTAACTTTAGGTAAAGGTTTGGACTGTGACTATCCTGAGTCCACTCAACCTCAATCTCAAGAGTCTGGCTTGCTAGACGTCAGACTGGGACGATGAACAAACTAGTATTACCCCAAAGCAAAACCATTGGAGAATGGAGTTATCTGGGAATTGAGAAACACTTCCAGAAAATGCTTAGTCACGAAGCCGCCGTTCTCCAAGATCGAGATCCAGAACAGCTGCACCAAATGCGTATCGGAATGCGGCGCTTGCGTACCGCCGTCACTAGTTTTACCCCTGCCTTAGACTTGCCCAAAGCAGCCTCTGAAAAACAGATTGGTAAGATTGCCCGTATTTTAGGCAGTCTTCGAGATCTAGATGTCCTCCAAGAAACCCTCCACAAAGGTTACCAACCCAAGTTACCCACCAAAGAACGGAAAGCATTGAAGCAAGCTTACGTTTACTTGGAAAAAAAGCGGTGCAAAGCTTTAACACAAGTTCGGGAAGCTCTGCAAGGTAAGCCACACCAAAAGCTTAAGCAAACCTTAAAACGGTGGCTCAAAAAACCCACCTATAAAGAAATGGCTCAGATGCCAGCGGCTGCGGTATTACCTGATTTACTCTTACCCATTGTCAGCCGCCTGTTACTCCACCCCGCTTGGCTAGTGGGCGTTGATCTTCAGGATACTGGTAGCCAAACTCCCAAGCAGCTGAAACCAGCAGCAGTTGAGTCATTGCTAGCCATTCGTGGAGCAATGATTCACGATCTACGTAAGCAAGCCAAGCGGGTGCGTTACCAAATGAATCTATTTACTGAACTATATAGTCCTACCTATAAGGACTATGTGGAAGATATGAAGCAAATTCAAGGCATCTTAGGTGATATTCAGGACAGTATGGTTTTAGACGAATTCTTAAACTCTGTCTTTGACTCAGACCTAAAACATAAGGCTCCCCAGCTGGCTCAGTTACTACAGGCCAACCGCTACAAATCATGGCAGCAGTGGCAAACCTTACAACAGAATTATTTGAAGCCCGAAACCAGGCAAGCCTTTCGCCAAATATTACTGACTGAGTCAGGCAACTGATAGGTCTGATGCTGGTGAGGGTATAAACACGGTTAATGTATCTTGGTTGAATGAATTGTATAAAATGTGCTAGCCTTAGTAACATAATAGATACAACACTTTGTTCTTTTTGCTTTCTCAGAGTCATGGTCAAGGCAAAAACCTTTAGGCAAGACTGATTCCCTTGCTGAGCTGCTCAAAAAGCAGTGATGGTTTTTAACCTGTTAGGGCTAGCCACTGTTGACGATTTTCTACAAATATCTTGCAGTATCTACAAAAATAGGTTAGACTTTGATTAGGAATCTAGTGTCATTGAAAACATTCTGTAACTTGAATTGAAGCCGAAAACCAAAGCTTTAATGATAGTGGTTGCGTTTTCTATTAAACACAGATTTATGCGCCAAGAGCGGAACAAAACCTATCTTGGCCTTGGGAGATACCCCCTGGCTGCGAGAGCAGCTTGCATTAGTGGGCTAAAATCTGCAAAGTAGATTTTGGTAGCTAAAAAGTATCGGAACTGAAAGTGTAAAAGAAAAGATACAAGTGGTCTTATAGGAGCTTTTTGCTTGATGGACTATATAGAAAAGGTTTTGGAAAAAATTCAAGAATGGGCGCGCAAACTTATTGAAGCGCTATTAGGTCCTGAGGCTCAGCCTGAACCAGAACCAATACCCATTCCTGTTAATGACCCAAGGTGTCGTCGGAATTAGATAGTTATTGTGTCCGGTGATCCTCGAAAACGTCTAAGTATCCTGGTTCTCCATGGTCCCAATCTTAATTTACTGGGACAGCGAGAACCACGTATTTATGGATCTGTAACCTTGGATGAGATTAACTATCTCCTAGAGCAAGAAGGGCAAAGGCTTGAGGCAAGCGTGACAGCCTTGCAGTCTAATCATGAAGGTATCTTAGTCGATAGGATACATGGAGCTTTAGGAAACCACGAGGGGATTTTAATTAATGCTGGTGCTTATACCCATACCAGTGTGGCTATTCGAGATGCAATAGCTGCGGTAGCCTTGCCAACTGTAGAAGTTCATCTGAGCAACATCTATAAACGAGAAGCCTTTAGACATCATTCGTTAATGGCACCAGTGGTAGTCGGTCAGATTAGTGGTTTTGGAGCTAACAGCTATAGACTGGGGTTACAGGCTCTAGTTCTTACATTGAGAAAATCGATTGGTAATTAAAATCGAAAAGGTGATGGGTGCTGCCTTGCGGGTTGAAAAAGGCAATTTAAAAGCACAGTAGATTTCTTGACAAAATATGGATGCGGTACTCACTTTTGAACCGATTTAGAGGTGCCTTGTTAGGTAGCCTTGTGGGAGAAATCCTGGCTGGGAGTGGCTGCCAAAAGTTACCACCAGCTCAAGTAAGATTTCGACCGCTTTCCCTTGGGGATGCTGGTCTGAGTAAGGCGATTTCCGATTGGAGCAAGATTGCTACTTGTGGTATTGAAAGTTTGATTCGCTGTGGCAACCTCGATTTAGGAGATTGGTTAGTTCACTGTGAAAAGGCTCAACCCTCTATCCTTTCATTAAAAGGGACTGCCAACAGTAGCGAAGCAGCAGTAGCAACCTTACCAATAGCATTATTTTTTCATGAAGATGAAGTCAAGTTGCGCCAAAAGCTGCTACAGGCGGCAGCAATTTGGCAAAATGATTCTCAAAGGTTTGAGAGTGTCTTGACAATAGCTTGGGCAATAGCGATCGCTCTTACCGAAAAACTTGACTGCCCTAACCTGATTTCCCGAATCATTGCCTACCTAGGGAACTATGAAAATCAAAATACCTGGGTGGAACAATTGGAACAATTACAAAGTCTACTGGAGCTTGGGGCAAGTTTAGAACAAACTGTTATCCAGCTGCGTCGAGAGCAAAGGCGTAGAAATGAGTCTGAGGATGACTGCTCTTTATCGATTGCCTTAGCATTGTACTGTTTCCTAAACACCCCAGAAGATTTTCGCCTCTGTGTAACTCGTGCAGCTCTTACAGGCTATCAATCACAAACTACTGCTGCCTTAACAGGTGCTTTAGCTGGTGCCTATAACGGTATCATCAGTATTCCAGTGCCCTGGCTGGTGGCTCTTAACCTCAACATTACTGGGGTTGACCCATGGCAATTAGCAGACCAGTTGTTGGCAGTGTGGTCAGGTGTATATGACGTTTCAGCGATAGCTCAGTTTCAGAAGCTAGCTGTGGTAGCACCAAGGGTGATCGGATCTCGATAAGCTGTTCAATCAAAGGACTTTCAAACCAAAAATGAAGTTTTACCTACAAGGGGCTGTAGCCTGAAACGTGATGGTAGATAAAATTTTCATGGCCTGTGTTGCACCCGTGGTGTTGAATTTGCTACCACAGCTATAGGTAAAACTAATATAAACCAGTTAAACTAAGATGATCTAAAAAAAACACTGGCTTCTGAGTTTTGTAAACTAAAAATCAGTCAAGTCTGGAATTATATTCTGTTACTGACCCCGCAATAAAGGGTGCTTATGGGGTAAGACTTAAGCCTAAGTGTGACTAGACGATTGAGCCTAATCCTGGTAAGAACTTCCAGCCACAACCCCTAAGCTGGAGTATCTGCAAGACTGCTTACTTCAGTCGCGGTTAAGGATCGGAATCATCAAGGTGCGCGCCTCCTAGGCCGCGAGCAATCCCTCGCGGCCTAGGGTGGCACCGCTTGGATTAGGTGGTCAAGGGGACTTACAACTCCATGATTGAGGATTATCTCAATGCGAGTAGCTATTTGATCACCAACTCGACAGCAACTAATGCCAATTACCCCAAGTTCCCCTAGGGAATCGATTAAAGAAAGAAAAGCTAAAGTTGTAAATAATGACGTAGGCGTATTTACGGTGAAGTTGGTCTGTGAATCATCTGGAAGT
>NZ_JAAHHU010000271.1:0-6397 GCF_010672095.1 Moorena sp. SIO3I6
TCAGACTGTTGCTCTTCAGATTTGTGTAGAATTCTTCTTTATGCAAGGATGTTTGCCCATTATCTGTATTGGGCGAACTGGAAGTAGAAGAGTTCCATGCCATCTCAAATCCCTCAAAAGTCTTGTGGGTATTATAGCAATAATAAAACTCATGAGGTACAAATATATAGATTTTAGGGAGCAGGGAACAGGGAACAGGGAGCAGGAAGCAGGGAGCAGATAATAGTGAATAAGTCAAAACAATGTGTACCTCATAGTTATGATAAACGCTATATAGTACGTTGTCATCTGCTCAAGATCTGAGTCTAATGGGACTAGGGAAGACTTTTGAATTCTCTGAAAAATTCATTTAATTTTGTGGAACGCTCCGCAAAAATCCTGCAAACCATGTCCAATCACTTGAGATCTGGTTTTGAGTCTGGTGCATCAATAGAATCCCCCATCCAGACTGCCCCCACCTACCCTAAGGCACACCCCAAGGCACACCCGCCAGTAACAATTTCATCCCTGCAAGAAAGCTGATTAAATGTAAGCTTTAAGTTGATCACCAATTTAAGGAAGTTCAAATGGAAGCTACAGGACGTTGTTTATGTGGTGCTGTCACATATGCCGCCAAAGAGGTAGAGACGGACGTTCATAGTTGCCACTGTGATATCTGTCTGCGATGGAATGGTGGACCGGGTTTTGCAGTGAGTGTTGGTCAGGTCAGCTTTAACGGTGAGCAGAACATCACTCGATTTGATTCATCAGAGTGGGCAGAACGCGGTTTCTGTAACCGTTGTGGCACGAATCTTTTTTATCACTTGAAAGAGGCAAACCTGTATGTGCTTTGGATGGGTACTTTTGACGACTTAAAGCCATTTAAGCTTGCCAGGGAAATTTACATTGACAAGAAACCTGCATTGTATGATCTCGCAGGTAATCATCCTCGACTCACTGGCTCCGAGTTCATGGCATCCCTTAAAGAAATGGAAGAATAGTTCGGAATCAATAGAACAGACGAGGTTTTCCCATGTCAATAGAAGGAGTTTTTCAGATTACATTGATCTTGGCTACATTGCTGTGTTCTCTGGTAGCAGGCTTCGTGTTTGCTTTTGCTGTAGTAGTCATGCCGGGTATCAAGACTTTAAGTGACCGGGAGTTTATCCGAGCTTTTCAGGTAATGGATGGCATTATTCAGAATAATCAGCCGATTTTTGTGTTGGTCTGGGTGGGTTCAATCTTGGCTCTAATGGCTTCAGGGATACTTGGCATCGGGCAATTGGAGGGAGCGGAGCGTCTGCTCATAATCTTAGCGGTGCTTGCTTACCTTCTAGTTGTTCAATTGCCGACTTTCACCATTAACATACCCTTGAATAACAAACTGCAAACGCTGAATATTGACGAGATGGATGAAACTGCACAAAAAGCGGCTCGTATGGACTTTGAACCACGTTGGCTCCTATGGAATTCAATCAGGACAACCTTTGCCAGCCTGGTATCTAGCCTGTTAATAATTCTATTACTCAGACTTTGAAGAAGTTGGATCTGGGGTCTGTACCCAAATCCGCTTTAATAAGACTATAGGGTTTCTCATAGCTACGAAAAACCCTATATATCCTGTATTATTGTTATATTTGTTCAAGGGACAGTTTTTTAACTTTTTCTATGAGTCGATTTTCGCTTAGTGCTATTTGCTGTCATGATTAATTACGTTTTTTTGATTATATTTTTTTACTTAGTATAACACGATCGCCTAAGTACAGGACAAAAATTGCAAAGAGTGGCGGAAATCAAACGGATGAAAGGATTGAGGATGAAGAACAAGGTGACGAAGATGATCAAAACCGAGACGGAATAAACTTTTAGCCCTACGTCCATGTTTCTTAAGAGTAAGAGGACGAAGTTGATGAAGAAATAAACCCATGCGCATCGACCAACACAAGGCTAAGGTTAAAAGAGCAAAAAGTTTTCGCAGACGTTGTGGGTCGGTTAAATGAGTGGATTCGAGGCAAAAGCCACGGGTTTTAAAAATGCCAAACAGGGTTTCAATGCCCCAACGCTGAGCATAATCGGAGATGATGCCCTCACTAGCATCGGTGGGAGCGATGACCACCAGCAATTTACCATCCTCAAGGCGTAAAGCCTCCACTGCAACGGGGTATCCCCAGACTCGACAGACTCCCTGGAGTCGTTGAGATTCACCCTTTTTCAGGTGAGCAAAAACTACCCGCGCAGCTAAGGGTTGACCCTGACGTTGAATTTTATCACTCTCACGAATCCTTAAGCGGAAGGGCATTTTCGGTTCTAAGAGTAAATATCTCACCCAAGCCTGACCGATGAACTCGCGATTGGCCTTTGGCCACGCTACGCGAACGCCACAAATACAGGCAATCTCTGCCTCTGGGAAGAGTCGATAAAACTCTTCGATAAATCTCATCCTCTCGTCACTATTGCTGTTTCCTTTCTTCTCCAAGAGCCACCACCATACCGGAAATGCCACTCCTTCATGAACTATTCCTAGGGTCAGAATGTTGTATACATGCTTGCCTAATTGCCAATTGGTGCGGTCGATGCTCAATACCCAAGGCTCAGGAATTTTCATCCAACTGACCACTATTTTAGCGATCGCCTCATAGTTTAAGTCAAAGCCTCGAAAGAATCTTTGCAATCGCTTGTAATTTGATTCCGGTTTAGCCTTACCTTCAAAACCCAAGGCTAACTCACTTAGATTCACTGTTTTCACCTTCAGCAATGCCAGCAGAAACAGGGCCAAAAACGAGACTCTTGCTCCATGCCATCCGAAGTAAGGGTGCAGAGCTTTCTTCAATTCGCTATATTGATTCATGGGGTTTTTGATGGATACACTCAATTCTGATGAAACCCCATCCTGCTCTTCTTTTCAACCCTTTTGTCCTGTACTTAGCACGATCGCACTTACAATTAAAGAGAAAATATTAGGGTAACAAACATGAATATCAAAGGTTTTGGGTGGTGCGTTCCTCATAATCTATCGGGTGAAGCAGCAGAATCTAGTAAGCTTTTCAGGGCTCATGTCGCCCCCTCAGCTGAATGTGATGCGCTATGCCAAGTATGGATAGGGTAAGGCGGGGGTCAGGATGGAGTGCGATCGCACCTGCGGAATGTGGCCTCGATCAGCCAACCTAAACAGGCAATTCCCCTCCCGCTAACCCTCCGGGTATAACGGGAGACCCCTTGCCTGTTTAGGTTGGGCAAACACAGGACTTGAGTCGATGTACATAGTCCATTTTGTCAGATTTACGCTACCTGAGTGAATTAGTCCAACTACTATCGAGACGCCTTGTATGTAGATACCTGATATCAGCCCATTGTTTGGATTGACCCAATAACCTAAGAAGGGCATTATAGATACGGGAGTTTTCGCTTGTCATCCTGTCTGAGTAATGTCACCCAGTCAGAATATGACATTTGTCGCCAATTTGAGAAGGTAACACCTTCCATCAGTGGGAAAAGATGCTTCCATCAGTGGGTTTGGATGAGTGTTCGTAGGGTAGCGCACCGCTACACCGATTCCTGCACCGATCGCCCTATGTGAACTTTTGTCAGTCAACCAGCTTTCGGTTCTGAATTGATCAGTCATTTAAGGGTGCTGTTATTGATATCAGCAACATAAGTTTTGATTTTTATCACTGTTTTAAATCAAGGAGAAATACCATGGCAATAATTTCAGGTACTGTGAATAACGACAGCCTCAATGGTGGAGGTGGTAGTGATCTAATTGATGGTCAACTTGGCAACGATACTCTCAATGGTCAAAGTGGCAATGATACTCTCATTGGTGGGGGAGGTAATGATATTATCGATGATTTTTTTGGCAATGACATCCTTTTTGGTGGGGAAGGTAATGATAACCTCGATGGTGGACCCGCCTCAGATACTATTTTTGGTGGGAATGGTAATGACACTCTTTCTAGTGGAACAAGTGGAGTTTCAAGTACCAATATCCTTTTTGGTGAAGATGGTGATGATCAGCTCTTTGGAGATGGCAATGAAATAAGAACTGGATTTACACCTTCAACTGATATTCTTGACGGTGGCTCTGGTAACGATACCCTCTTGAGCCGAGGTCTTAGTGACACTCTTAATGGTGGAGATGGCGATGATCTTCTAGAGACCCGAAGAGACGGTGATGACATTCTTAATGGTGGAAATGGCAATGATACTCTCAACGCCGATGGAATTTTATTCTCAAGCTCTAATCCTAATGTGACATTAAATGGTGGGAACGGTAGTGACTCTATTCGTGGTGGATTTGGCGACGACAACCTTAACGGTGGTTCTGGAAATGACACTCTTAGTAGTGGTCTAGGTGATGACATTCTTAATGGTGGGTCTGGAAATGACTTCTTCTTTGGTAGCTTTGGAAATGACATTGCAATTGGAGGTGGTGGACAAGACAGATTTGACGCCTTCGGTGGAGGGAATGACATTATTACTGATTTCGGAGGTGTTGGCACTGGGACAAACCCATCTCAAGCTGTTATTGACGAAGTCGATATCATAGAGTTTTCTGATTCAGGACAGACCGCAAAAAATTTACTTCTCACTCAGAATGGAAGTGACTTAGAGATTACCTTTGAGGGAAATAGCAGTGATAAGGTGGTTCTGAAAAACTTTAATCTTGAGGATCTCGATAACCTTTCACAAGGCATCGGCAATATACTGTTCGATAACGATCTGACAATTCAAGATAGCTTTGATGTTGTTAATGCGAATCAACTTCGTAGCACCGTCTTTAATCCCAATACAGTAACCTTCCTCAATGATTTAAATAACAACACCTCTGGCTTCAACAACTCGGATGACGTTATCAATGGTCAAGGTGGTAACGATACCCTTTCTGGTCTCTCTGGAAATGACCTGCTGCGAGGTGGTGATGGTAATGACAGCCTTGTTGGCGGTAATGGTGTTGATACCCTTGTTGGCGGTAATGGTGTTGATACCCTTGTTGGCGGTAATGGTGAAGATCTACTCGATGGAGGTAATGGTCCACTGAACACTCTCACTGGTGGTTCCGATGCCGACATATTTGTGTTGAGAAGTACTCAAAGTCAATTTATAACTGACTTTGAAGTTGGTATAGATAAATTCTTCTTAGATGATGGTCTAACCTTTGGGGCTCTGTCATTCACCCAACTTCCTAGCGCAACTACTATCGAAGCAAACAATAGCACGATAGGTTTAGTAGAAGGGGTAAGTGAGAGCGCCCTTAACAACATTTCCAACTTTATGAGTTAGAACCAGGCTTAACTCCTAAGAAACACATGGGGTAGGTGTTGAAATCAGGGTTGCCCGATGTAACTAATACTTCTGGGGATTGAGATGTTCGGAAGTCCTGAATGTGATGCGCTATGCCAAGTATGGATAGGGTGAAGCGGGGTTCAGGATGGAGTGCGTACGCTCTCTTTGAACATGCCTACGCACTCCATCGGTAAATGTGTTTACCCTGGGGCTAACGGAAACTGGTTCAGTTACTTGCAAGCGATGAAGCTTCGCTTCCGCTAAAAGCGAACGCGTAATTTGTTTTAACTAAGTTTTGGTTTCAACTTGCTTAGAAAGCTCACACTCTACTGTGATTTTGAGATTACTTTTAGCCGTCCCTTTGGTAACATAAGGAATCCCCGCTTCTCCCCCTAATTCTATCCCAAATTCTAGGGTAACTTTTTTAACGTTAGGTATTGGCTTTTTCTTAAACGCATTTAAGCCAATAATGGTGTAAGCCCGGATCGTACTTTCAATGGTTTGAGCGTGTTGTATTATTTGCCGTCGTAGCCTTTCAGGAGAACTCATCCCCTTGTCGGTGAGGGCTTCTTCTTCCTCTTCCTCTTCGTCTTGGTTGTCTGGGCTGCTTACCGTAGGAATGTCTAAATCTTCTGTAGCTTCAACATAAATAATTGTGCCATCCTCTAGCTGAATTGGCGTTAATTGTGTCATAGTATGGTATTTAATAAATGTAAGTATTGAGCTTAAGCGCTACGCGAACAGCGGTCAGCGGTCAGCGGTCAGCCGTCAGCCGTCAGCTTATTTTATTCACAAGCTGTTTGGTGTAGCTTAGCCTATGGCTAATGGTTGATAGCTTACAACAATTGTATTCCTATTAATTATTTATTTATCATTAAAAAGCTGGTTGTTATGAGTCGGAATGCCTTAGTAATAGGAATTAATACTTACAGCTATGAACGCCTCAATAATTTAACGGCACCTGGGCGGGATGCAGAAGCTATAGCCCAATTACTAGAGAAGTATGGAGACTTTAAAGTAACACGACTCCCGGCGGTTAAGGATAAACAGAATAATACCATTCGCGTTGGTAAAAAAACAAAAGTCACTCTGACTGAGCTAAAAAAACAATAGTACAATTGTTCAAACCAAATGA
>NZ_JAAHHU010000272.1:0-6353 GCF_010672095.1 Moorena sp. SIO3I6
AGATGAGAATCCGTTCTAGAGGTACCAATGTCAGTGTGTTCCTATAATGAGGAGCCGTATGATGCGAAAGTGTCACGTACGGTTTTGAAGACGAGTTAATGGGGTGACCTATTGGCTTAGTTTAATTGATGACTACTATGACCAAGTATTGGTTGTTGCCATAACACCTTAAATTTCTGGGGGGGGTTTCCCCCCGGGGGCCTTGGGTTTTGGAAATTTCTGACATATGTGATTGACCTAGCCGTGGATAGTATTTCTACGGCTATTTTTTTATGGAATTAAGAAGGAAGAATGAAGAAGGAAGAATTGAGAAGGAAGAATTGAGAAGGAAGAATGAAGAAGGAAGAATTGAGAAGGAAGAATTGAGAAGGAAGAATTGAGAAGGAAGAATTGAGAAGGAAGAATTGAGAAGGAAGAATTGAGAAGGAAGAATTGAGAATTAAGAATTGGGAATTGGGAATCGGGAATCGGGAATCGGGAATCGGGAATTGGGAATCGGGAATCGGGAATCGGGAATCGGGAATTGGGAATCGGACAAAAGTAAAATTAACTGTTGAAATAGGGAGCAGGGAGCAGAAGGGCTTTTGGTAACTTTACATAAGTTAATACAGCGAGGCAGAGGTGCGACCCGTGGCGAATTTAATTCTTAATGCGGAAAACGCACCATTACGGTCTTGGGGGTTCCCCCCACTCGCGCTTTGCATCAAGAAGTGAGGTTTATTTTTGTCCAGGTACTTAGCGATCGCTACTCTCGAAACAATCCGTAGCGATATCCTAACTGCCAGTCGAGATGTCAGAGATTACTGAATGATTAATCTACTATATATGTGGAGTAGTTCCCAACAGACTTGGGTCAACCTGCGTTTCCTGCACACCTAGTCTAAGGATTTTTGGCCCTTGGTGGCAGAACTATCGCAAAAAGCCTAATCATTGTCCGCACCCCGCTCTTGCCTAGACGGGGCTTCCAAACATCGGACAATTTTTTTGTGAGTTGAGTTAGACAAACTGCTATATACTAACGAATGACTGCTAAACAGCTTGCTACCATCGTGAATAAAGTTCCTATTCTCAGCATTGACTTAGGTCGTACCTCTACTAAAGCTTGTATCAGCCGTTACCCCGATGGTGTAGTGCTAATTCCTGCCAATGTTGCCCATCTCACCGTTGAGCAAGTGCGTCGGGGTGGGTTTGAAGCTCGACTAGGTGACCCTCTATTAGATATTTGGCTGGAGTATCAAGGCAAAGGATACGCCATTGGACAACTAGCCGCTGACTTCGGAGCTAACTTGGGTGTTGGTCAATCGAAAGTAGAAGATGCCTTGATAAAAGTCTTTGCCTGCGTAGGACATTTCGAGCTTCAAGGTGACTTGGCAATTATCATGGGATTGCCCTACCATTCCCAAGAGCAGTTTGAGCGTGAAAAAGACGAATTAATTGGTATCCTCGCTTCTCCTCATGTCATGTACTACAGAGGGGAACAAGTCTCGATTACGATTAAGAAAGTTTGGGTGATACCAGAGGGTTATGGTAGCTTGATCTGGGTTGAAGTTCAGGAAAACGATCCATCGGATGGCGGATTACACGACCGTTCCGTCGCCGTTGTGGATATTGGCCACCAAACCACTGACTTTATCATGGCAGATTCGTTCCGATTTGCTAGAGGAGCATCTCAGAGTGAAGCGTTTGCCATGAATGAGTTCTATGATCAATTAGCTGCGCAAATTCAGGGAGCTGATAGTCAATCGTTGCTATTAATCAAAGCGGTTAATCGTCCAGAGGGAGAGCGCTTTTATCGTCCTAAGGGTGCTGCTCAGCCCACAGACCTCGACGAAATTATACCGAGTTTGCGCAAAAGTTTTGCCCGTGAACTGTCAGATCGCTTGCTCGCTTGGCTACCAGAACGCACCACAGACGTAGTGGTGACGGGTGGTGGTGGACAATTCTTCTGGAATGATCTTCAACTTATCTTCAAAGAAGCTAGACTGAAGGGTTACTTAGCTCAACCCTCTCGAAAAGCAAATGCTTTGGGACAATACATTTATGGAGAGGTGCAGAAGCAGTCGGCATCTCGATAAATTGTATTGTAATTATCCCCTAGCATTATAGGTATAATTCCCATGGCAGCGATCGCAAAAAAAGTAAATAAAACAGTAGCATTTACCTCTAACCGAGAGGATCAATCTCTACTAAAGGCAGTGGAAAAAGAACTAGCTAAGGGTCAGTATCCTAGCTTTAGCATGTTGTGCAAGCAAGCTCTCCAAGAGTTTCTGTTAAGACCAGAATCCTCAGAGGAAAAAGCATCCTCCCAGGAAGCAACCGAGGAAACAACCGAGGAAACAACAGGTGTTGGAAATCTTGAAGACAAGCTAACCCAACTGCAGCAGCAATTAACTGAAGTGGTACAGGCGTTATCGGTTCAGAGTCCTAGCCAACTGAATAGTCAGCTAACTGATCTGACTCAACGGATTGAGGAAATAGACTCTAATACAACTCAACAATTGACGCAGTTACAACAGCAGCTTGGGAAATTAGAGCAGGTTCTATCTACTGAAGAATCTTCTGATCAACTTGATGATCAATTGACGGCCTTAATCGAACAGGTCAAGCAAGTGGATGACCGTTCTCATCAACAACTCGAACACTTAAAACAGCAAGTTGCTGGTGTAGAAACGGTGCTGTCGAATTTTAGTACAACGGATTTGTCTGGCGTAAGAGAACAGGCATCCACAGAAAAAGCTACTAGAGAGTCAGATGGGAGCCTCCGCGCAGGATTGGAAAAAGAGGCTGATCAATCTGATCCGTTACTAAGTCGCTTGGGTTCTTTATTAGAGGATTTTTAATTAACTGTATAGTGCTATGACAAAACGCAGAGTTGGACTGCTGTTTGGTGGTGTCTCAGGAGAACACGAGGTTTCCATTAGTTCTGCAAGAGCGATCGCAAACGCTCTGTATGCCGAAGAAAATGCCTCTAAGTACGAATTGCTGCCAGTGTACATTCAAAAAAATGGCATCTGGACAGCGGGAGAAACTATCGCACAGGTTTTAGACTCGGGAACCCCCCTGGAATCTGCTCCTAGCGGTAATGTCTGGCAATTTCCGGCTGTTGTCAGTGAGGTAGATGTCTGGTTTCCCATCCTCCATGGGCCGAATGGGGAAGATGGCACAGTTCAGGGATTACTAACCCTGATGGGAGTACCCTTTGTCGGTAGTGGTGTTTTGGGTTCAGCTGTAGGCATGGACAAGCTGGCAATGAAAACAGTATATGCCCAAGCCGGATTACCCCAAGTCAACTACATGGAAGTTTTGCGATCGCAAGTTTGGTCCGATCCCTGTGTATTTACCAAACTCTGTGACCAAATTGAGGAAACCTTAAACTATCCCTACTTTGTCAAACCAGCTAATTTAGGCTCATCGGTCGGGATTGCCAAAGTGCGATCGCGTTCTGAATTAGAAGCCGCCTTAGATAATGCTGCTAATTACGACCGTAGGTTGATTGTAGAAGAAGGAGTAGTAGGGCGAGAAGTAGAGTGTGCTGTACTAGGGAACGATCATCCCAAAGCCTCAGTAGTTGGTGAAATTACCTATGAGAGTGATTTCTATGACTACGAAACCAAATACACTCAAGGTCAAGCCGACTTGTTAATCCCCGCTCCCTTGCCCACTGACGTGACTACCCAGATTCAGGAAATGGCAATCCAGGCTTTTACTGCCGTTGATGGGGCTGGTTTAGGACGGGTAGACTTCTTTTATGTCGAAGCCACTAGGGAAATCTTCATCAACGAGATCAACACCTTACCAGGTTTTACTGCAACCAGTATGTATCCCCAACTGTGGGCAGCTACAGGTGTTTCTTTTCCAGAATTGGTGGATCAGTTAATTCAACTAGCAATAGAACGGGCTTGAATCTTCGTCCGCACGGAATATGATAGGAAAGGTTACGCCAAAGATTGAGCTGAGTTAAACAATTTGAGGAGAAAAACTTGGAACGGACATTTCTGATGGTTAAGCCGGATGGTGTACAACGGAATCTTGTTGGTCAAATCATCCAGCGTTTTGAGACAAAAGGTTTTACCTTAGTTGGGCTGAAGCTGATGAGCGTCAGCCGTGAACTTGCCGAACAGCATTACGCTGTTCACAAAGAGAGACCTTTCTTTGGTGGACTAATCGAATTCATCATCTCTGGTCCTGTAGTAGCAATGGTTTGGGAAGGAAAGGGAGTAATTGCTTCCGCAAGAAAGATTATTGGTGCTACCAAACCTCTGGAGGCTGAACCAGGAACTATTCGGGGCGATTATGGGTTAGACACAGGTCGCAATCTTATCCATGGCTCAGATGCCATTGAGACAGCGCAGCAGGAGATTAGTCTTTGGTTTAAGGAAGAAGAGCTCGTTAGCTGGGAACCAACCATAACCTCTTGGCTTTATGAGTAACAGTAACATTTACCTTTAAACGGCAAGTCCCACGCTCTACCAATGTTTGGTGAGCGTTGGGATCATTGATAGGGAGATGGCGGAATTCTTCCCGACTCTTGTTAAAAGCAGTTAGCGGCTAGCTTCTTTTGCCCTTTGCTCTTTCCCCAAAGCCGCTTGCCCTTCATTTTCTACAGGAATTGACTCCAGGTCTGGGGTCTTAGACTTTTCAGAAAATCCCCACATGAACACTAGGGCAATGGCAGTAATCATTAACCATTCCGGTGGCACTAATTCCGGTTTAATCGCTCTGACCAACAGGCGCAATCCCACAAAGCCCACGGTGATGTAGCCAGCATCCTCCAGATAGACATACTCTTTCAACCAACGAATAAATAAGCCCGCCATGAAGCGCAGGGTAATTACCCCAATGGTGCCACCAGCAATAACCAGCCAGGTCTGGTCAGAAATTGCGATCGCTGTCGTGACACTATCCAAGGAAAAAGCTAAATCCGTTACAGCAATTAGGGGAATTGCCTGCCATAGAGAAGTAAACTTCGGGCCATGATGGTGATGTTGTTCATCTTCATCAGAGGTGAAATACTCAAAGACCAACCAGAGCAGATAGGCAGCTCCCAATAACTCAAACTGCCAAAACTGCACTACCCAAGTGGCTGTGAGAATCAAAGTGATTCGTAGGACATAGGCAACTGCTAAGCCCAAGTTAAGAGCATGGCGTTGAAGTTGTTTGGTCTCTAAGCCTTGGGAGATCGCAGCTAATGCGATCGCATTATCAGCAGACAGTACAGCTTCTAGTGCGACCAGAATCAACAAAACCACAGGACCCTCAAGCCCAACATTAAACGATGAGTTAAGAATTTGGTCTAGCATTAAAAATTATTAATGTCTTAAAAGGTTAACTTAGTCTATTACATAGACTTAATCGCCTAAATTGCTAAAACTTTGATATCTAATTTAATTAATCTTAACATTATAATCAGAATTTTAGTGCGCTGCGACCCCAGGGAGGTTCTAACGCCCACACCGAACCTGCAGCAAGATAAAGGTAATAGCTGTGAAGGATTCTAGTATCTGGATAGGACAAGTTATTGTGATAGAATTCCAGAACTAGCCCAATTAGTTGGCTAATGGTATAGAATATCGCTCAAATAAAGGAGATTGTATACGATGGCTATTTCAGATGCGCAAGTTATCGGAGCTCTATTACTGGCTTTGCTTCCGGGATTTCTAGCATTCCGGCTGTCTACCGAACTTTACAAATAGTGCTGGGAAGCTCAAAGCCTTGCTCCTAAGCGGCTCGGATCTAGAGCGGACGAAGGATAAACAAAATAGTTTAACTAACCCACCCATAATCTAGGATTTGGGTGGGTTAGTTAAACTAGTTAATCAATGGCGAAGCCTCATTAAAGCTAGTGAAATCCTTGACACTCCCTCACGCTCATCACGCGATTATAGTGTTCGCGTAGCGGCTCCTAGGTCGCTGGGATTCTTAAGAGCATAAAACTCTTAATGGCTGAGCCAAACAGCCTCTAGACTCTCTGACAAAATCATTGAGCTTTCTTCCCTCTTGATCTACGCTTTTAGCAGCGGCTTTTCAGCTTGCGCGCAAACCGGCACCTTTTGGGTGCATTAATATTTTTTAATCTTAGCAGAGCTCATCAAGAAGCGCAACAGATTGAGTCTCCAATTTCCAAGGGTCAGAAGTTACCCCAGCGAGCAATCCCTCGCTGGGGCAGCCTTTATGGTTGGTCGGCTATGGGTAAAAGGGTTAAAACTTTATGATTAAGGCCAGAGACGAAACCTTAGGAGAGTGGAGCCTTTATGGTTAGTCGGTTATGGGTAAAAGGGTTAAAACTTTATGATTAAGGCTCCACTCTCCTTACGGTAACTTCAAACCTTATTTTAAGGTTTCGTCTCCGGGCT
>NZ_JAAHHU010000273.1:0-6344 GCF_010672095.1 Moorena sp. SIO3I6
CTTAATGCTTGCTGGTAAGACTGTAGGGCTTCTTCTAGCTTGCACTGTTCGTGGAGTGTATTTCCTAAATTGTTATAAACCTCAGCAAAATCAGGTTTCAGCCTAATCGCTTCCTGATAGGACTGTAGCGCTTCCTCTAACTTGCCCTGTTTTTGGAGTATTGTTCCCAAATTGTTATGAGCGTCAGCATAGTCAGGTTTAAGCCTAATTGCTTCTTGGTAAGACTCTCTTGCAGCATCTAACTTGCCCTGTTTTTGGAATAGAGTCCCCAAATTGTTATGAGCCTGAAAACAATCTGCTTTAAGCTTAATCGCTTCCTGGTAGGACTCTCGTGCAGCATCTAACTTACCCTGTACCTGCAGTACATTTCCCAGATTACAATAAGCCTGAGCATAGTCAGGTTTAACCCTAATCGCTTCTTGGTAGCACTGTACCGCTTCCCCTAACTTACCCTGATTATGAAACAAATTTCCTAAATTGTTATGAGCCAGAGCATAGTCAGGTTTAACCCTAATCGCTTCTTGGTAAGACTGTACCGCTTTGTCTAACTCTCCTTGTGCCCAGAAGATATTTCCCAAATTGTTATGAACTTCAGCAAAGTCAGGTTTTAGGGTTAAAGCTTGTTGGTACAACCCTACCGCTTCCTCTAGCTTATTTTTTTCCTCAAATATACTTGCCAGATTAGCAATGGCTATCACGTTATAGGGCTTCGATAAAAGCTTTTCCTCACCCTGATTATCCCCCTGAATCTGTATTACCTGTCTGTAGATAGATTCAGCCTGATCTAATTTACCTAATTGATGATTTTGAGCAGCTGTATTGATTAGAGATTCAAGGTTTGATTCTAACAATTGGTTGGTAGTCATATAGCGGTTTACAGGGCAGAGCTAGGTCGCCGTAATACTAAATCCGTTTTGATTAGATATCAATCATGAAAAATTATTTCCCCCTGGTTGTCTGGTCAGTTTGGCAAAACTTTACATAACTTTACATTAAGCTGTCCAAGAATAAATTTTTGCTATACTAGTAGTATCGGAATAGTTAAGGAATCCGAACATGAAACACTGCGTTGGTACTACCGAAGCCGCATCTCTATTAGGTATTTCTTCTCGACGATTGCGCCAACTCCTGGAGAAGGGTCGGGTCAGGGGTGCCTATAAAAGTGGTAAATTCTGGATTATTCCTCTTTTCAACCACCTACCACAAATCACCAAAGCTACCCGTGGACCCAAGGGCAAATGGCGTACCAGTCGTCCTCCCGCTCTAGCCACCATCAATGTCAACCGTAATCGGATTGGCAGCAACAATGCTAAACCTGCCGAAGACCGTCAGCCAGTGATTTCGGTAAAACGAAGCGGCAACAATTTATACGGCAACCAGATCGAAATCCTTGGTCCATGTCGGATTGTCTATCAGCCCGAGCACCCACTGCGTTGTGGTGCTCGTCTATGGATTGAAACCTTCAGTGATGTTCATTTCATTGGTGGTAGTTTTCCCGCTAGTGTCTGATCCTAAGGGCATTGCTGATTCTGGCTATGGTTTTCCCAATTCTGGGGGTAACAAAACTTTCAAAGTCCCTCAGAATTCGAGGAGCAACCGGGGCTTTAATAAAACCAGATTATCGCGCATTTATTCCTTAATTCAGGAACGCCAAAACTATGAGATTTATCAGCCCAAAAATAGATTATGTCTTCAAAAAAATATTTGGTTCCAAAGAAAGTCAAACTATATTAATTAGTTTCCTTAATGCTATTATTTACAATGGCGAACCAATCATTAAATCTTTAACCATTATTAATCCCTATAATCCCGGTCAAGTATTGACTTTAAAAGACACTTATTTGGATGTAAAAGCAGTGTTAGCGGATGGAGAAATTGTCCTAATTGAAATGCAAGTCTCATCCATCACTGGTTTTAGCAAACGGGTACTTTATAATATGGTGAAAGGATATGTTAATCAGTTAAAAACAGCAGAGGACTATATTCGTCTTAAACCTGTTATAGCTGTCACAATTACGGATTTTATTTTGTTTGACGAAACTCAGCAAATTATTAATCAATTTGTGTTTCAAGAAAAAACAGAAAAGTTTGAATGTCTGGAAGAGGAATTGCAGTTAATATTTATAGAATTACCGAAATTCCATAAAAGACTCTCAGAATTAGAAACTTTAGCCGATAAATGGATTTATTTCATCAAAGAAGCTTCTAGTCTCGATAATATTCCTCCTTCTTTAGGAGAAGTATCAGAGATAGAATCAGCGTTAAATCTTGCTAATCAAGCTGGTATGACACCAGAAGAATTAGAAATTGCCGATCGCCGTGCTATGGCATTACAAGATGAAAGAGGAAAACTAACTTATGCTGAAGAAATAGGAAGAAAAAATGAGGCGATAGCCTTAATAATGCGTCAACTGAAAAAGCGTTTTGGGGAAATTGATCAAAAAAACATTAGCAAAATAGAAAATTTAACAATTGAAGAGTTGGAAAATTTGGGAGAAGACTTCTTAGATTTCAATAACATAACTGATTTAGAAAATTGGCTTAACTAGCATTCAGCCCGGATATAGCGTTCATAGGACTCATGAGGTACACATTATTTTTTACCTCTTCCCTCTTCCCTGCTCCCTGCTCCCGTCTTGATGCAAAGCGCGAGTGGGGGAAACCACGGCAGTTGCTCATGGGGGGAACCCCCAAGACCGCGCTGCCTCCCCAAGACCGCGCTGCCTCCCCAAGACCGCGCTGCATCGCTGCTCCCTGTTCCCTGTTCCCTGTTCCCTAAAAAAACCTAATTTTGCACTTAATCAAGTCCCCAATTGCTATAGTTGGTAAAATAATCGGATTGCCCGAACAGCAGCAGCGAAGCTGGTTACAAAAACGATTAGCCCGAAGGGCTACGCTACGCGATCGCAAAAATATAATTATGATCGACACTTATGATATTGTTGTGGTTGGTGCTGGTCCAGTGGGATTAGCCACTGCCATTGGCTTACAGCAGCGTGGTATCTCTAATTTTCTAGTCCTTGATCAAACTCGTGACTTTCGTCGAGTGGGTCAAGTTATCGACCTTCTGCCCAATGGATTAAAAGCGCTTAAGCACATAGCCCCTTCTGCTTACGAAGCAGTTAAAAAAACGGATCTGGAGTTTTTTCAGAAAGTGCAACCCAATGAAAAATGGGTTTACAAAAATTTTAAGGGAGAGCAAATTCATTCTTTTCCTCTTAGCTATGAGGATTGGTTCAATGATTATGGAGAGGGTCGAGTCTCTATATCTTGGTACGATTTACAGACCACTCTCAGACAGCAACTTCCCGTTGAACAGGTTAAAGCGAATCATCGTTGTATTAATGTAGTGGATGAAGGAAACACCGGATATGTTCGGCTAGATTTTGTTTCTGATGCAGCCATAGAAGCAAATCCCTATGCTCATTGGTCAAACAGACAGAACGATCAAGATACAGTCTCCTTCAATTCAGAGCATAGTGGCCAACAATTTAAAAAAAAATCAATCCGGGCTAGGCTAGTTGTTGCTGCAGATGGGATCAACTCTACCATTCGTCGGATTGTTTATAACGATAGTCCCTACAGTGGTTTAGCAAGACCTGACTATTCCGGATTTGCCGCCCTATTCTGTATGAAAATCACGGATATTCCTCCAGAGCTAAGCACAGAGCTTGAAAACAAATTTTTTCAGCAGGAACGGATTCTCACCATCACTAATGATCAAATCTCAGAGGATTCGGCTTCTATGGAATCCCCACGGATGCTCCTATTTCGCCGTCCCAATGCTCAGTTTGGGTATTTGCTCCATCTTCCTTTAAACCAGGAAGAGTTGACAGAAAAATCTGGAAGTGCCTTGATTGCTTTAGCATTGCGAGAGTTGGAAAACGCTAATTTTCCCAAAGCTCTCACACAATTAGTGGCTTTATCTCCTCCTGTCAAAATCAAATCCCGTCCCTATTACATTCACCGTGCAGAAACTCTATCTCCCTGGAGTTCAGGTAGAGTTATCTTAGTGGGTGATGCCGCCCATGGGATGCCTCCTTTCATGGCTCAAGGGGCTAATCAAGGATTGGAAGATGCTCTGGTTGTAGCTACCATGATCGCTAATATTATACAGAAAAATAATCTTGATAATATCCAAGCAATCGCCAATGCTTGCCTTAACTACGAATCTCTTCGTCGTCCCTTAATGGAGAAGATTCAACAAGCAACATTGACCGGAATTCCCTACAGTAACAAACAAGCATGGCATGACTACCAACAATTGGTATATTGTCGTAATTTTGAGCAATTGCTGGAGCAATGTAACCATTTAGCAGTCAGCAGTCAGCAGTCAGCAGTCAGCAGTCAGACAAAGGCTGATAGCTGATAGCTGATAGCTGAACGCGCACGCGTGCGCGTAGCGCTAATCGCTGTTCGCTAATAACTGAATGCTTACAAAAAGCCAAACTTATAAAGCTTTCATACTAATCACATCCTGGCCCAAAACTTGATTTAATTTGCCACTGCGATATCCTTCTAAATCCAGGGTCACATAGACAAAACCCAACTCCTGAAACTCTGCCACTAACGTCGGTAAATCTGTGGTTACCACAAATTCCTTAATCTCTTCCGGTAGTAACTCAATCCGTGCCGTATCTCCTTCTGAACGAACCCTCAAATTCGAGAAACCTAACTTCCGTAAATAGATCTCTGCTCGTCCTACCCGTTGTAACTTAGCCACTGTAATCATTTCCCCATAGGGAAAGCGAGAACTCAGACAAGGTTGGGCAGGTTTATCCCACCACGGCAGTCCTAATTGTTTCGAGAGTTGGCGCACTTCCGCCTTAGTTACCCCCACTTCCGCTAAAGGCGATCGCGCACCTCGTTCCTTTGCCGCCTGAATCCCTGGACGATAGTCCCTTAAATCATCCCCATTCACCCCATCGACTACATAAGGATAGCCTCGCTCCAGGGCTAGAGGTTTGAGAGTGTCGTGGAGTTCACTTTTGCAAAAATAACAGCGATTGACCGGGTTAGAGGTATAGTTGGGATTATCCATCTCATGGGTTTGGACAACCTCATGGGTAATGCCAATGGTAGCGGCTTGGATGCGAGCGTCTTCTAATTCTTCTGGTAATAGTGAGGGGGATTCAGCAGTGACGGCTATTGCGCGATCGCTTAAAACATCGTAAGCAATTTTAGCAACTAGCGTGCTATCGACTCCCCCAGAATAGGCAATCAAAGCCCGTTCCATCTCAGCAAATATAGTTTTTAATTGCTTGAGTTTCTGCTCTAGCATGGTTTTGATAAATAATTTTCCCTATTTTTAGCACTATCCCCATTTACTATCATGCCCCATTTGTAATCATTAGACTTTGTGGTAGTTGTTGGGAACAGGGAACAGGGAACAGGGAACAGGGAACAGGGAACAGGGAACAGGGAACAGGGAAAAAAAAATTATGCTTCTGACTTCTGACTTCTGAGTTCTGAGTTCTGAGTTCTGAGTTCTGAGTTCTGACTTCTGACGCTAAGCGTAGCGCTATAAATCAAAACTCCCGTTGCCAGAAGATTAGGATAGCGATCGCTAGCAGTAGCACGATGTAAAGTAATCCATAAAGTCCATTTAAAAACAGTTCTGGGAACGGGGGTAAGACACCATACACGGCATCATTCTTTAAATTGAGCCGTGATAAATCCGGGATAACCAAGTATAGAGTTTCAGTCATCCGCTCAATGCCAGGATTCTCGCTCAACTTGCTTAACTCCACTAAATCACGGCTCAAGTGTCCCATCATATAAACCCCAAAGGTCAGTAAGGTTGCTAGCAGTGAACTAGTAAATACACCAAACATCAGCGCTACTGCTGTGATTAGAGACAGTTCTAGAAATTGGTAAAGCACGGAAACCAGGATGCTAACCACAGGGTATTCAATACTAGAGGCACGTAAGCCCAGCAGATAAATGGCGGTCATAGCCACAACCAGCACAGCCAATACACCCGATAAGCCTAAGTGTTTGCCAATGATAAATTCAGCGCGGTTTAGAGGCTTGGGAATTAAGACTAAGACAGTACGCTTTTCGATTTCCTTGTTAATCAACCCCGTACCAACAAATACTGACACGATTACACCCAGGATACCCATCGCCGCTAGACCCAAATCCAGAAAAATTTTCTCTTCTGTGGTTGCTGCTACCTCCGGTAACAGCCTCAGGGCTATGCCTAGGGCTAGGGCAAAAAAGCCGATCAGATATAAAACGCGATCGCGTATCACTTCCCGAAAACCATTAGCTGCGATCGCCCAAATTCTTGCCAAACTCACCTACTATCTCCTATGCTCCGAATTCTTTTGCTTCCATCATAG
>NZ_JAAHHU010000274.1:0-6313 GCF_010672095.1 Moorena sp. SIO3I6
TTTGGCAAAAGGCTTTTCCTATACAAACTGAGCGAGAACGTGGGACGTCAAGTTTTTTGATCACACTAATCATATCAAGTTACTTTTGTCAAGTTTTTTGTAAAGAAATATGTTTATAAAGCATAGCTTAATAAGGGGGACTTTGAGGTGGAAAAGCGTACCTCATAGCTATGAGAAGCGCTATATAAATAGGTTATTAACAATAGTGCTAATTTATCACAACATTAAAAACTCTTTCGAGCTCTTTCCTACTCCCTGCTCCCTACTCCCTGCTCCCTATTCCCTATTCCCTACTCCCTATTCCCTATTCCCTGTTCCCTTTCTCCCAATCACTCAAACTGCCAAATCTTAATAGTATTATCTTGAGAACTACTAGCAATGGTACCACCATCATGGCTAATAGCAACGGTAGTAACAGCGCTTAAATGATCAGTAAGAGTATAGAGCAATTCACCACTACCAGGATGCCAGATTTTGACAGTCTTATCGGCACTACCACTAATTAATGTATTACCTTGAGGGCTAATGGCAATAGATTTAACAGCATGCCCATGTCCTGTGAGAGTAAGCAACGGTTTCTTTGGTATTTGTAAATACCGATCCCTCTTGAGCAACCAAATCTTAATGGTTTTATCAGCACTGCCACTAATTAAGATTTGACCACTAGGGCTAAAGGTGAGTGACTCTACCGATGCCGAATGTCCAGTAATCGTTGCGGTGAGCTTACCAGTTACTAAATTCCAAAGCTTAATGGTTTTGTCAGCACTACCACTAGCTAGCAGTTGTCCATCTTTACTAATAGCTACAGCATTAACTGTTCCTAAATGGCCAAAGAAAGTTGTCTGTAATGATGCCTTCTTCAGCATCCAAAGCTTAATGGTTTGATCAGCACTACCGCTAGCTAGAAGTTGCCCATTGTGACTAATTGCCAGACACTTTACCCAACCTGAATGTCCAGAAAGGGTATGAATTAAATTTCCCGTATACTCATGCCATAGTTTAATGGTATTATCCCAACTGCTACTAGCGATAATTTCTCCATCTGGACTAAAGCCAACTGCCTCAATCACATTTAAATGTCCTGAAAGTTTGGCGACAACTGTTTTAGCTTGCCAGTTAAAAAGCGTGATAGTTTTATCTGTACTACCACTAACTATAGTTTCTCCATTCGGGCTAAAGGCGATAGAATTAATTCCACTAGATTCTTCAGAAAAGGTATGTACACATTTCCAAGTAGGAGTCTCAAACTTAGGGGTAACTGTTGTAGATAAAGACGTTACTGGTATAGCAGCGAAATTCTCTGGTAAACCCAGTGATCCGAGTACTTGAGTAGCAGATTGGTAGCGTTGGTTTGGTAAATTCTCTACCATTTTGTTCAGAATGCGAATAAGCTGATCACTGACAGGTTGCCTGAGGTAATCGATCCAAACCCACTTCCCTTCTAGACTATTAAACATATCAAAGGGGTGAACGTTGGTAAGCAGATGAATACAGGTCACCCCTAAACTGTACAAATCGCTGGTTGCGATCGCTTTTCCCATCAACTGTTCCGAAGCCGTGTAAGCCGCAGAGCCAATCATAGTTCCCGTTCGTGCTAGCACAGTTTTTGTAGTCAGCTTAGCAGCGCTGAAATCCACCAGAAACAGTTCGCTCCCCCTTCCCCCCCAAGAATAAAACCTCTTCCTGGTTTTTTGTGTTGGTAGCTGGGACAAAGAGGACTCAGGAGGAGGGCGACGAATGATATTGTGGGGATTGATATCCCGATGAATTACCTGATGACTATGGATAAAGCGCAGCACTGGCAGCAATTCAATCAGGACTTGCCGAACCTGGTTTTCCCTAAACGTCCCTTCCGTTTCCAGTTCTGTGGCTAAGCTTTCCCCCTCGATATACTTGTGGACTAGAGCAGGTTCTCCTGCAATACCTAATTGATGATCCGCCTCAAAATAGGCCAGAAGTTCCGGAATCTGAGGATGTTGTCCCAGCACTTGCAGCCTAGTCGCTTCTTGGCGGAAAGACTCAGCCGCTTTCTGAGCATTGTTCGTATCCTGCTGTTGTAACGATAACTGTTTGATGATACACTTAGCATTGCTATCATCCGCCTCATCCACCCCCAGAAACGTGCGCCCCATACCACCAATACTAATCAGCCTCAGAGCACGGAAGCGTCCGCCTAATCGTAATCTAGTTCCACAATAGGCACAAAACCTGGCCTGATCGGGATTTTGGGGATTTTGGCATTTAGGATTAAGACAGTAGCTCATGATATGGGGTGGTCAAGTCGAAGGGTTGGCAAGTTGACAGATTTAAAAAAGTTTTCCCCAAGTTTTCCCCATCGTAAAGTGTAAGTAATCAACCCAGAAACTAATCTACCAACCGTCAAGCTTGGCCTTTCGGCCACGCTACGCGAACAACCTTCCACAAACCTGTGATCTGATTATTGCTGTTTGACCCGGTGGTGCGTTACGGGGGGGCGATCTTTTGGCTGGCGTTGAGGCGGAAAATTACGGCGAGCCCCCCCTAACGCACCCTACGCCTTCCACAAACCAGTGCATCTGATTATTGCTGTTTGACCCGGTGGTGCGTTACGGGGGGGCGATCTTTTGGCTGGCGTTGAGGCGGAAAATTACGGCGAGCCCCCCCTAACGCACCCTACCCCTTCAACCTTCAACCTTCAACAAACCAACCTTCAACCTTCAACAAACCAACCTTCAACCTTCAACAAACCAGTTGACGCACCCCTAACCCAAAGGCTGTTACACACTACCAAAGGTTGGGATTGGACTACCATTCTGACGATTGAAGCTGGGTAGATCAACGCGGGTGATATTGCGGCTTCTCACGGCTAGTCGGTAACTGACACTCTGGAGTTCAGCGTGGAGTTGTCGGTTTTCCCGCTGTAACATGGTCACCTTCTCCTTAACTGGTGCCATCCGTTCCGAAAACTTCTGGTGATAAATTTTTGGTAGCTCTTGTACCACTTGTTCTAGCTGACGGGAGCGCTCGGTTAATTCTTCTACATTATCCCGCAATTGCTTAATTTCCGTGTCACGGGTGGCAATTTGCTGTTGATAAAATTCCACCTGCTGCTCCACATCGTGCAACTGTTCTCGCAAGACCACCATCTGAGCCTTATGGCGCTCAGACACCTCTTGGGGAGGCTTGAAGTTAGCATTACCCTTCACCAACCGGAATAGTTCTTGAGACAGCTGCTGCACTAACTGGTCTCTAAGCTGCAACTCTTCCCGCAAGCGAGATACTTCCGTTTGCAGAGCTGATCTCGATAGGGTTTCAATCTGCCTCACCATGGCTTACCACTCCAACAAAAATACAATTACCAATAGTAGATGGCGACCGGGGGTGTCGATCACTGATCACAAAATATACCTTTGCAGCTAATTTACCATCGAAACCCGGCAATTGACCATTCCAAAGCACATCCGGTCTCCCGACTCCCGACTCCCGACTCCCTTTGCAGAGCAGTTGCTGTTAATAATTGTTACAAATAGGGTGCGAGTGCGATCGCTCTTGTAGGGTGGGCAAATGAACATGATCACATCGCTTATGGTCAAAGTCTCATTATTTGCCCACCCTACCCCACTTAAATATTTTCTTCCTTAATTTTTAATTTTTAATTTTGAACTTTGAATTGAAGTGCGTACGCGTAGCGTGACCAAAGGTCAATCGCATAAGCGCGGAAGCTGAGGCCTTGGCCAAAAGGCCACGCTACGCGAATGGCCACGCTTTGCGTTCGCGTAGCGTCGGCTTTGCCGAAACGCTTCCGGAGCGTAGCGTGCGCCGGTGCGCAATCGCCTCTATTGTTGGTTTAAATTTTGTGTTGATGCTAGCTTAACTCATTTTGGTGCGATCGCATAAGCGCGGAAGCTGAGGCCTTGGCCAAAAGGCCACGCTACGCGAATGGCCACGCTTTGCGTTCGCGTAGCGTCGGCTTTGCCGAAACGCTTCCGGAGCGTAGCGTGCGCCGGTGCGCAATCGCTCTTGTAGGGTGCGAAGCATGAAATGTAACGCACCATCGGTATACAAATTGAAACCAAACCATTCTCAACCAATACCACTATGGTTATATCATCTAATCTTCTCAACAAAACCGCCTAACGCACCATACAAAATTCAAAACTTATATTCATCATATATTCAAATGTAAACCTATTAAATTATAACCTTATGACAAAATATTAAGCATTTAGCTGATAGCTAATCGCTCACTTTCTTTCAATTACCCCTCAACAAAAAAAAAATTATAAAAACCCTTTACAAACTTAAATATAATCATTACGATTATATTTATTAACCTAAAAACAATTATTCGACTATGCCTCAAAACTCTCAGCCAAATTCAAACAATAATTCAAACGGATTCGTTGTTCCGTACATTTTGAAGGGGTCTCGCCAGCAAATAACCCATACCGTGTATATCCTTAATGGCCTGGGCTACGCTCAACTTACTGACTGGGGTCCTCTTCAGCCGACGGGAAATCCAGGAGAATTTATTACAATTATGATGAGATATTGGATTTGGCGTTAAGACCTTAAATTTCTGGGGGGGTTTCCCCCCTGGACAAAGCATCCGATCAAAATCGGATAGGTGATAAAATTGAGTGCATAAGCGAAAATTCCTAGCCGTGGAAAGTATTTCTGCGGCTATTTTTTTTGGGGTTATTAAGTTGAAATTAGGTTGAAGGTTAGTTGGTTGAAGGTTAGTTAGTTGAAGGTTATCGCACTACGCATTCAGATCTTTGACATTCCTAAACTCCGAAACGTAAGTCATAGCAGACTTCTGACTTCTGACTTCTGACTTGCGCGTAGTGCGATCGCATAAGCGCGGAAGCTGAGGCCTTGGCCAAAAGGCCACGCTACGCGAATGGCCACGCTTTGCGTTCGCGTAGCGTCGGCTTTGCCGAAACGCTTCCGGAGCGTAGCGTGACCTACGGTCAATCGCTTTTGTAGGATGGGCAAAGGTCGATGATAACTCTACAAATGTTGAAAATACCATGACGCAGCCCACCCTACGGCTGACTAGCTGTTCCCGTAGCCCATTAGCTGATAGTCAGTAGGGTGGGCAAAGGTTGATGATAACTGATCAAATGATGAAACTCTCATGACGCAGCCCACTCTACGGCTAAATCTGCCGACTGAGTGCGTAAGCCGATCTTTTAGGTTGGGTTGAGGGGATGACTGATAAAGATAAAATAGAAAGAACCAGCAAATCATCTTGAAAGTATGCTCAAAACCTCAGCCTTTCAGCAAGCGATTGAAACCGTTGAAAAATTGTCCTTAGAAGAGCAAGAGATATTACTCGATACTCTTCTCAAACGATTCCATCTACAACGTAGAGCCATAATATCCCAAGAAATCCAAGAAATTCACCAAGAATTAGCAGAAGGAAAAGTAACATTTGGTTCAGTTGATCAATTCCTTGAAGAACTCGATCAACCATGAAAATAGCATGGACACCCCAATCCCTACGAGGTTTTAAACGAATAATTCGTAAAAGACCAGATTTTAGACCGCTAATTGAAAAAACCGTGCGTCAGTTAGCAGAAGATCCTTTTCATCCTAGCTTACATACCCACAAACTTAAAGGCGATTTATCCAATATCTGGTCATGTTCAATTGACTACAGCTACCGTATTTTATTTGAATTTATCGAAAATCCTGAAGATCAAGAAGAAGCTATTTTGTTGCTTAATTTAGGTACTCATGATGAAGTATATTAGCGAAGCCCTAGTCAGTAGGGTGGGCAAATATCGATGATAACTGTACTTTTGGAGAAACTATCTAGATTTGCCCACCCTACCCAACTGATAACTGAAAGCTGACAGCTGATAACTGAAAGCTGATAGCTAAATCTGCCGACGAAACGCTCTAATCGCTTCTCCCGCATCGGTTTCCGCCATCAAAACACAGCGTCTGAACCAATCAAGATCCAATTCACTCAGTCCAGGTAGCAAGCTACGCTCGATTGGGACATAACTACCATCAGTAAGATGATAAAGCTTTAGTAATCCATCTTCCCAAAACCAAACCTCTGGAACACCTAAAGCTTGATACCGTTCTAACTTACTGATGCCACCACTGCTAAAAACTACTTCAATGGACAAATCTGGAATCGGCTTAACACTACCGATGCAGTAAGACTCGTCAGCTTGGGCAGAGGCGACGCCTTCTTTTTCCTGAGTCATGGAACGAGTTGGCTGAAAGAAAATACCCTTTTCCGTCAGAAAGGTTGTGATTAAGTAACCGATGATACTGGCAAAAATTTCGTGTTCCCGTCCTGGCATCAGAATCTCGA
>NZ_JAAHHU010000275.1:0-6299 GCF_010672095.1 Moorena sp. SIO3I6
AAAGCAGGGGGGCATTGCTGTGGAAACGGTTTCTTTCATCGGATTGAGTGGAGAAGAATACGAACCTAAAAAGCATACTCTATATAGAGTAGCACGATTTTTGTTTATAATTTGCGCTAAAGTCCCAATAATAGGTCGGCTTTGCTATATTTGACCTATCTTTTTTTAGGTCTGATTGCTGTATCTTATGCTACATATACCTTTCCCCTACCTCTGTCGCCCTGCTAGGGGATTTTGTCATCCCCTCGCAAGCGGGACAGTAAATACGCCCAAAAACAAATCCCTAATTTGCGCGATTGTCTTTTTCAGACCAATCATGGTATCTCTGGCTTTTCGTCCGGCCTCAGAGCGAGTGCCACCACTGATTTTTCGACGGGTCACAAATTCTCTGATGTCAGATTCGGCAGCATTATTGTGCAAAGGGATATTGGGTTTGTCGAGCACCCGAAGCAATTGCTCCTTGTTTTGTCTAAATTGGTTCAATGCGTTGCTCAGAGTGGGGTGGTGCAGATAACACCGACCAAAGATTTCATCAAAGCGAGCAGATAGGTACTGCTTTTGCTCGGCACTCGGGTGATCTTGATAGGCAATTAAGCTGTTGGTAGTACTCCCATAGAAGGGTTTGGACTTCCTCAATGTTCTCTCGAAACTCAGCGGTACTCCCCTCAAAGCATGCGAATGATTCGTTCACCATGAACCCAACACAACCCATGAATGAGAATATTGAACTGTCTGGCTCCATCTGAGAGAATCAGCAATTTTCGGTTAATGCCACTCTCGATTAATCCACCCAGCAGAGCGGCTTCGGTGACCCTCTCTGCGACTTTGGTCTGCACAATGCCAATCGACTCGCGCATAGTCCTGCCATTGCTCAGGGTTATTTCCTAGAACCGTTGAACCAAAGCTCAATCGGTTCATATGCTTGTCGGCTAACTTATAGGAAGCGTGCATATTGGTGGGCATCCTGATTGAGTACATAAATCGGGGCATTGCCTTGTAATACGGATAAGAAGTTGCGTCGAGTCTTGCGGGGGGTGCTCGCAAAGAAAGTAAACCATTCATTGCCAATCACCGTGCAATACCCGTTCTTCCCACTGTGTTGTGCTCCGGTATCATCGGTGTGAACATACTCTGAGAATTTTAATCCTGCCCCTAAAACCGATGCCTGAGAGAGTGTGAAACACATCTATATTTGCGCGCTCGGTATGAATTGATTTGACCGACCGATATCTCGATACCCCATTCCAGTAGCTGCTCATGAATCTTTGGTTGCGTCACTCGATTGTGATAGTACTGGTGCAAGATATATCCCACTAGTTGCGGGCCATAATGTCCAGAATTGCTGATACGAGGCGCGGTAATTGACCACTGATTACCCCGACCTCTGGTAACACATATTCGGCTAAAAAGAAGCGGATGTTATTTCTTTCTATGCGAAGTTCGTGGAACAAATATTCTCGGTATCCATTAAATTTTGCCCCTTCTGGCAGTTGAGAGGGTTCTATTTTCCATTCGGTGTCCACCACGAAGCTATCTTTCTTACTGCGTTTGGCTGAGGCGCGGACGTTTACCTTTCCTTTGCTTAAGTTCTAGCTGCTTCTCTACACCCACGGTTACTCGCACGCTCGTTGAGGCTTTTTATTTAGTTTCTTTTTAGCTAGTAACTCTTCCTCCAATTCACGGATGCGCTTGCTTAACTCTTGATTGTGCTTGGCCAGTTCCGCTATCGTTTCAGCTTGTTGCCTGACAAGCGCACGCAGCTCCTCGACCTCATGAAGGTCGGTGAGTTGTTCATTTTTTACTTGCACAGAGTTTTTAGGCATACCTTTGTTTAACCAGATTTATGCACTCTTGACAAGGGGGCCAAGTCAATACCTATCTCTTTCACCCGACAGCGGTTATTGAGAAGTTACCATATTTCTCATAACGAGTTGCAATTCGTCGATTAAGCTATAGGCGATTAATAAGTCGTTCGACTCGATTTCGTTCTCTATACAGACCACGATTGAAGCGTTCTCGTTTTCTCTCATTGCTTTTCGGGGGGAATAACAGGGGTTGCTCCCTAGAATTGAAACCTGATTGTTAGTGGAGCCTTAATTAATAATTTTTAATCCTTTTCTGCATAACCCTTAAACTGTAAAGGCTCCACTATCCTTACGGTAACTTCAAAGAAAACGCAGTTTTTCTCTAATCGCTTGACTACTGTAAGCTTTATCACCATTAAAGTAGCGAAATCGACTTTTTGGTCTTCCTCGTCCAATTCGCGCTTACTTTCCTCCAGTCAGTAAGTCATCAAAAGCAATGGTGTCATGACGTTCACCTGATGTTAGGACAAAAACCATTGGTTTTCCAAATCCTTCAGCTCGCTTTGTGGACTTTTGTAGAAAAACCTCCCTTACTACGCCGCTTAGCTTGGTTTTCTTGCCCCCAAATGCTACCGCCGCATGTTGATGTGCTCTGACTAAGGTACTGTCGGCAAAATGGACTTCCCAATCAATCAGCCCTTCGGCATCAGCTTTTTGTTGAAGACCTGCCCAAATTTGATCCCAAATACCAGCTTTTCGCCATCGGTAGAACCGACTCGAGACTGTACTGTGAATTCCGTAATCCGGAGGTAAATCTCTTATGGGTGCGCCTGTTCTCAAGATCGGTGAGAATCCCATTAATGATGGAACGATTGTCATGTGCTGGTTTTCCTGTCCGGAGACGAAACCTTAGATAGGGTCGCCTTTATGGGCGACAGGCTATGGGTAAAAGGGTTAAAACTTATTAGAGTCGATGCCTGGTATTACCCAGGGCACCTCTCCTTCAGATCTGGACGTGAAGGTTTCCCCTCATCCAGCTCCTAGACATCCTTAGCTTTCGCTTTGCCCCCATGGATATATTGGTGACAACTTTGATGGACAGCCATTAGGTTTTTGGGCTTCCAATTGTCGTGATTTCTATCAATGTGGTGAAGGTGAACCCTTTCTCCATCAATGAATTTCAGTCCGCAATGTCCACAGGAATGGTTTTGTTTCTTCAAAGCCTTTGCAGTAGCATTATCATATAAAGCAGAGTTTCTATGACTCCAGTAGATTAAGTCTCCGTCATAGGGGGACTTAATTCCTCTAACCATTGTGTGGTCGTTTTCTTTCCACGATACTGTGGGGAAGGCTATCTTTACTAACCTTTTGGATTTGTACCGGTTTATTGATTTCTGCTTTCTGAATTTTCTTTCAGCAGTTTTTGCCGGGAAGTATAGGTCATATGGAGAGTCTTCCATGCAGCAGTATCTGTGGTAGTTCCTCCAACCCCGTACGATTGGTGCTAATTTTTGGGCTTTGACTTCTGCACCATAATTCGAGCTGTTGGCCACGGTTTTTACCTTCTTTAGAAATTTCTTGAGGTTCTCTTTTGAAGGGTAACTCTTGAATCTTCCGTCATGCTGGACTCGGAAAAACCAGCCCAGGAAGTCAAATCCGTCTGTCGTTTTGGTTATCTTGGTCAATCGGCGCGCTTATTTCCATCCCTCTTTCTGCTAGGAAGGTTTTGATTCTTTTCAGTACCTTTTCCGCGTTTTCCTTTGGCTTTAGGAATATCACCATGTCGTCCGCGTATCGAACGGAGGGGTGTATTGCCTCTATTCCGTTAAGTGCTATGTTGGCGAGCAGTGGACTGACAACTCCTCCCTGTGGGGTTCCTTGCTCAGGAAATTCCAGGTCAATTCCGGCTTTGAGGCAGCGGAATATCCCAGTCTTCAAACTTGCTGGTGCAATTAACCTATCCATGATGGACTTGTGGGAGATTCTGTCGTTCGCGAAGCGTGGCCTACGGCCAAAGCACTTTTTGATGTCTAGTTCAATTACCCTTTTGGTGATGCCGTTACATTTTGAATTGAGGTTTTTGAAAATGTATTGTTGGGCATCATGGGCACTGCGTCCAGTCCTAAACCCGTAACTCCGGGCGTGAAAGGTAGCTTCGTGGGCTGGTTCGAGGGCGTACTTTGCTAAACATTGCCATGCTCTGTCCGTGATTGTCGGTACTTTCAGCATTCTCGTACCCCCGTTTTTCTTAGGTATTGGGATTTCCCTTAACCCTTGGTGCGTCCAATTTTCCGCACTGGAGCCTAGCATTTTAAGTAACTCGAATCGCTCCCGGTATTTGAGGGCTGTTTTGCCGTCAATCCCGGCTGTCTTTTTACCCTGATTTAGTTGTGTCACTTGACGGATGGCCAAAAGCTGTGCCGAACGGGATTTCAAAATCAGTTTTTGTAGAGACCTTGCTTTCCTCAGGTCACCAGCTTGAACCGCTTTATACACTCTTCTTTGTAGGCGGAAAAGATTCTTCCGGAGTTGTTTCCAGTTTTGTCCTTGTTACGGTCGATGTCCCCTATTAAGGGGAGCACCTCCGCTTCAGAACTGGGCGTGAGACTTTCACCTCACCCAGCTCCTGGGTAAACTCGGTCTATGACCGGCCTTTCGGCTTGCTCCAGTGTATCTGTTGATGGCAGCTACGATGAACTGCTAATGTGTTCTTTTTAGACCAATTGTCGTGGTTTCCATCGATGTGATGAAGATGTACAGATTCGTCTTCTAAGAGTTTCAATCCACAGAATCCGCAGGAATGGTTTTGCCTTTTCAATGCATCAGAAGTAGCATCGGAGTAGAGTCTTGAGTTTCTCTTACTCCAATAGACTAGGTCACCGTCATAAGGTGACTTAGTCCCCTTTACATTCACGTGTTGGTTCTGCTTGTAACTTACCTTTGGGAATCCTCTATCGCACAATTCATTAGCTTTGTGCCGGTTAACCTTCTTTTCTTTGCGGAATTTCCGGTTTGCGGTTAGTCTCATGAACCAGAGTTTATCCCTGCTGCTACTCATATCGCAGTTGCTATGGTAGTTACGCCATCCGCGAATGATGGGAGCTAACTTTGTGGCTTTTACTTTGGCACCATAGTTCGAGTTGTTGACTACGGTTTTAATCTTCTTACGTATATTCCGGTGGTTTTCCTCTGAGGGAATGCATCGGAATTTTCCGTTTTTCTGGACTCTGAAATTCCAGCCCAGGAGACGAAACCTTAGAATAAAGAAGCCTTAATTAATAATTTTTAACCCTTTTTTGCATAGTCTGTCGCCTGTAAAGGCTTCTTTATTCTTACGGTAACTTCATAGGAAGTCAAATCCGTCTATCGTTTTGGTCAGCTTAGTCTTTTCTTCACTGACTTCCATTCCTCGCTCTTTCAAGAACATCTTGATTTTATTCAAAATCTTCTCAGCGTCGTCTTTAGGCTTGAGGATTATTACCATGTCATCCGCGTACCGGATGCTGGTATGTATGTTCTCAATTCCGTCTAGTGCCACATTTGCTAGTAGAGGACTAACCACACCGCCTTGGGGTGTTCCTTGTTCCGGGAATTCTGGATTGATGCCTGCTTTTAAACATCTAAAAATCCCCTGTTTCAGACATGCAGGAGCTAGCAATCTATCCATAATGGAACTGTGGGAGATGCGGTCAAAGCATTTTTTGATGTCTAGTTCTATGATTCGCTTGTTTATACCGTTACTTGTAGACCTTAGGTTGAGGAATAGGCATTTTTGTGCGTCTTGCGCACATCTGCCTGTCCTAAACCCGTAGCTACGGGCATTGAACGTGGCCTCGTGGGCTGGTTCTAGGGCGAATTTAGTTAGGCATTGCCATGCACGGTCGGCTATGGTTGGTATCTTTAACACTCTTACTTTCCCATTCTTTTTAGGGATTGGAATTTCACGAAGTCGGCTATGTTTCCAGTCATTCCCATAGTCGTTCAGTGTCTCCACCAATTCCATGCGTTCTTGATAATTGAGGCTCGACTTGCCATCAATTCCAGCCGTTTTCTTCCCCTTATTTAGCTGTGTTACTTGACGGACGGCCAAGAGTTGCGCTGAACGGGATTTCAGTATCAGTTTCTGTAATGACCTAGCTTTCTTCAAGTCACCAGCTCGAACTGCTTTATACACGCGCTTCTGTAGGCGGAATAGGTTTTGGCGGAGTTTCTTCCACTTTTGTCCCTTCCATAGGTCACTAAATCTATTCGATGTGTGTCTACCCATACTCTCCATTGGTTTGTGTACCTCTGAATACCCGCAGCCAGTTTCCATTAAACTAAGCCAGGGAGTCACCTCACAGCTGACTCGTCTCCAGAACCGGACGTGAAGTCGGGTAAGGTTTGTAGATTACTCTACTCCCCTCCCCTAAGAACCGGACTTGACAGTTACCCATCATCCGGCTCAAGCCTTACTTCAAGCCTTCTGCTTGGTTTTCTTTTTGCCATGAAGAA
>NZ_JAAHHU010000276.1:0-6291 GCF_010672095.1 Moorena sp. SIO3I6
ACACTAAATCTTGAGCTGCAAACACCCCGATCTGGGCGCTATACATGAACAGCATCAAGCAGTAAAACAGACGCGGTTTATGGTTAATCTTCCAAGCCGCAACAATAGCTAAGGTAGTGACTAAGCCTAAAAGTACCTTGCCCGCTCCATTAATTTATCCTGAGTTAATGGAGATTTAAGTACTTGTAACATAGCTAATGATAAAGCGGCTGAATCCCCGACTGGTACTAAAATGCCATATTGTCCTGCTGATAAAATTTCCGCTGGACCACTAGGACAATCTGTAGCAATTACTTGGCAACCACATGCCATTGCTTCAATTAACACAGTGGGTAACCCTTCCCAGCGAGAAGACAAAACCAACGCATTCGCTTTACTCATATATGCATAAGGATTCTCTACAAAACCTGGCATAGAAACATCCGCTGCAATTCCTAGTCTGTTAATGGTTGCCTCTAATTCGCCTCGGGATTCCCCTTCACCTAAAATCACCAGGCGAGCGATCATTTTTTTTCTTAAACGTGCAAACGCTTGGATTAGAGTCAAGAAATCTTTCTGAGGTGATAATCTACCAACAGCCAAAAAGACAGGAGGAGCGTCTTTGCGAAACCAAGGATGGCTCAAAGGCATTTTTGATTTGGCGATTAGCTGATGATTAACCACTGGATTGTAAATTTCTCTGACTTTGCCTTGGTCAAAACCAAGTTGACACTCCAAATCCCGTGCTACTGCTTGAGAAACTCCGACAATTTCATCAGCACGAGGGTAAAACCATTTCATCAGTGGTGGTACCAATTTAGCTCGCATTAACTGAGACTTAGAAGCTGAAAAAGTGTTGTGTTCTACCAATACTAATCGAGTTTTGGTACGAGCTAACTCTTTGGCTGCTACAGCAATGACGTTAGCATGAGCCAGATGAGAGACTAGGGCAGAAGGTCTGTTTTGTTGTAAGTAACGTGACAAGGGTTGAATTGCTTTCACAACTCGTCCGGCTGCCAAGTTAACTAGACGCACCTCCTTAGGCACTTGGCTTAGATAAGGTCCGTCAGCACTGGCAAGAACTAGATCCAACTGGACATCTTGTTCCAACATCCCTTTGAGCAAGTTAACTGTTACCCGTTCTGCGCCACCGTCATAGAGAGCAGGTAGAAAAAAAGCGATATGCTTTATATCCATCATTCTTTTATAGATTATACTTTATAGCAGTTTTCAATTAATCCCTGTTAGATCTGCTGTCAGTGATTCATAAAGCTGACTGCTGACTGCTGACTGCTGACTGCTGACTGCTGACTGCTGACTGCTGACTTATAACGTCACTAAATAAAATTTCCCAGCGTTCTATTATTGTTCCTAAACCAAATTGTTCTGTAATTTTTGGAGCATAAGAGGCTAGACGTTTACGCTCTTCCTCATTGGATATTAAACGCTCCAGTGCTGTAGCTAAGGCTAACCTATTTTCACTGGGCACCAAAATCCCATTTACACCATCACGAATAACTTCTCGTGGACCACTAGGACAATCTGTTGAAACAACGGGGAGTCCACAAGCGAGTGCTTCCACTAAAACCCCTGGTAACCCTTCAAAGCGGGAAGACAAGACAAATAATTCTGACCGTTTTAAGACTGAAAAGGGATTACGGACAACCCCAGGAAAGATGACCTGATTAGTTAAACCTAATTGATCTCTGAGATTTTCAAGCTCTGGACGAAGCTCCCCTTCTCCTAAAATTATAAGTTGCCAGTCTGGATACCGATCAGCATGTTTTTTGAAAGCAGATAATAAAATATCAAACCCTTTCTGATGGGTAAGCCTTCCGATAGCAACTATCCATTTTTTAGTTAGATCAGCTCCTTTATTTTCCAAGAATTTATCCATACTAGGGATGGGATTGATACTAGCCAATGGGTTGTAAATTACTGCTCGTTTGGTTTGGGGGAGCCAGTCAAAATACTGATTCACTCCATCCCCTACGCTCACCACTTTATCCGCAAAGGAATAGGTGATATGTCGCAATCTATCCCACACTTTGCCACTAGAACTTTTCCGAGGATCATTCTGTTCACTTACCAGAACGGGATAGTTAGTCTTAACAAGAGCTAACAGGGTCAAGATATTGATTTGATCTAAGAAAGAAATGACAACATCAGGGTGTAGGGATTTAATGGTTCGTCTCAAGACCCACAAACGATAGAGGTTATTCCAAATTCCATGAAGAAAAGTTGGTGAGTTTTTGGCGATATTAAGGGCTACTCGATTAACCCCATCAGGTAATTTATAAAAGTCAAGATAGGCGTCATCAATTGTTACCACATCAACTTTATAACCCTTGTTAAAGAATCCTTTTGCTAGCAAAGCTACCGCTCGCTCAGCACCCCCACAGGAGAGAGATGACGTCACTAGTGTTAATCGCATAATTGTTTTCCAGGGTTTTTCTTTTTGATTTGGTTTTGGGTAAATAAGAACATAAAGGAAAAACAAAAGATATACACGCAGCTAGTGGATAACGCAATGCCTTTAATTCCCAGCCATTGCATAAAGATAATATTCAAGATGATATTAATGGCTAAATCAAATCCAGATACCCACATTAGGATATAGTTAAGTCTCATAGCTGACACGAGTCTAACCACTATAATATTAGCAATATAAAAAGGAATTTGTAAGGCATAAAGGGCTTGAATTTGCGCGACTAAATTAGTAGCATCCGAGGTAAATGAACCTCGTTCAAAAAATAGTTTAACTATCGGCTCAGAAAAAACAATTAGAATTATGCTTAGCGGTACGGTAATCAAAAATATCAGCCGCAGATAATACCTAAGGGTACCACGGATTTCGTGCCAATCCTGACTAGCAACCATTTTAGAAAAATAGGGAATTACCGCAGTGCTGATCGCAATACTCATTAGGTTAATGGGAGAAGCAATTAAACCGTTGGCGTAGTTAAGTATAGACACACTACCAGGAGACAACATAGCTGCCATGGCTTGATCAATTGGAGCAGCACTACAAATTAATAATGCTCCAGCAATCATTGGCAGATACTGGCTCGCTACCTGGCGCATAGGCTCATTAAATCCATACCATCTTGGCAGTAATGAAATACCTTGACGATGCAGTGCTATTCCCAGAATTATCAGCTCTAGAACTGTACCACTAATTAATCCAGCAACTAAGGCAAAGATTCCTAAAGACTTAAATCCTACTATCAATAGGATGCTAATCACCGGAATCATCATTGGACATAGAGCTGCTAGAGCAAAACGTTCCCCAGCATTCAATACAGCACTCCAAATGATGGCAATCCCAGTAAGGACAACTACGGGTGCCATTAAACAAAGTAGATGGAAGGTAAGCTCTAATTTTTCGGGGTTAAACCCAGAGGCAATCAATGGTAAATAAACCAGAGCAGTAGCTACCATTACTATAGTAGTGAAGCTAAGCAGTACTAATGCCCAGATCATTACTCCAGAAAACAGTTTTTGAGCGGCTGCCATTCCTTCCTGATCTCGTACACGGATATAGGTAGGAATAAAGGCAGTATCAAGGGATTCAGCGATTACATTTTTTATTAAAAAAACAACCAATAAAGCGATAAAAAATGCATCTAATTCATCCCCAGTACCAAACCTCCACGCAACTACTAATTCTTTAATAAGAGAACCAACTTTTACAAAAGCAGTCAATAAACCAACAGTTACAATTGCGCGAAAAATCTTGCTATTCGTCGAGCCATTGACTAGCTTTTTACAGTAGATAAGCAAGCTCTGCCCTGACCAAACTCTCATAGTCTCTATCCGTATTTAAGCATATGCGCTACGCGCAGGCTACGCCAACAGATGTCAGCTATCAGCTAATGCGAATTAGCTTACAGTTTAATTAACAATAAGGCTAGTCAATAGGGAATTGTAGCCTGTCGAGGCTTCCCATAGATTTTGATTAGCAAGTCTGATGGAATAGTCTGGATGATTATATAATTGAGGAGCTGGATCAGGTAGATTTAAGAAAACATCATAGGTTCCAGTTTCGATTGTGTCTGGAGTACGAGTGACAGCATTAATAACCTGAGTACTACCAGGCATCCACATCCGAGGATCCTCGTCTATAGGTAAATGGTATTCGCGACGAGTGACACGGTGACGGAGAATAATTTCCAGTGGCCGAGGATTGTAAGGACTAGCCCATCCTTCATTGATAATTTCCAATTGTATCGAGAATGTACGAGCGGGTTTTACCCTAGTAGGAGTAACTGATTTGACTATACGGAAGCGATAGCCCAAACGACGTTTAATTTCCTCTAAACACCCTTGGGTTTCCCAGTCTTCAATGATCTCAGTGGCATCACTTGGTTTGTAATTTAATGCACTCCAGCGCATTCGTTCTAGTTCATTTAAAGCATTGGGACAATCATCAAAAGAACTAGGATTGCAGGTTTCTCCCCCCTGTACCACATACCGATTATCCAGATTTAAAAATGTCTTTTCTTGTTCTATTATCCCCCGATCCGTATCGCTGTAAGTTCCCCAATCATCAATACTGGCTAGGAAACAATCATTAGTAGCTCCAGTTCTCCCTCGGTTAGTACCATTAAACGCTTCATTAGGGGTAAGAGGATTTTCTTGATCAAAAATTGCTATTTTATGATTGGGGTATCGTAGAGTAACCATCCGTTCACTGGGTAGAACAGACAAGAGTTTAAACAAAATAGCTTTTCTATCTTCATTGTTGCTATCCAAACCATAGTAAGAACTATGCCATTCTCCCCAGTAACCAATAAAACCTGCTTCCATGTAGGCGATAACATCGTAGTTTGATGATAATATCGGTTGCAGATCATCCAGATGAGAGAGTATGCGATCGCGGGATGAATCTTCACCACCTCCTACCCAATTATAGGCAAAGCGTAGGATTAATTTAACCCCAGCTTGTCGAGCCGTATTCAAATCCTGGGATAGGGTTTGTATAAAAGACTCTGATAACGGTTTATTTCTAAATTCTGAAATTACGTAAACCTTACGTACTAAGGTCATTTGGTTATTCCTAACCTCTTGTAGCTCAGACAGCTGTAAGGAATAATTTGATGTATTGTCCAGAGGAGTAAAAGGCATAAAAAAGCCTCGTTCTGGATTGGGAAAGTGTTCATCACTACCTTGATAAACCGTGGTAACATTAGAGGTTTGAGCTGTTGTCATAGTATTACAAGCAACAGTGGTGAATATCCCTAGTATAAAGACTAACTTGCTGTATTTTGCTATCTTACTAATCACCATATTTGCTTTCTTATACTGATTTATTATCAATTTTTATAGTGGTTTTAAGTTGGATGAGCTATACACCAAATTTCTCCCCCCTTCTCCCCCTCTTTCCACTCTCCCCTTAGTTTAGCTGTAAGCATTCAGCTATCAACCATTGCCCTTTGGCCACCCTTGGCCTTTTTGGCCACGCTACGAGAATGGCCACGCTACTTGAGGTGCGAACGGGACAGCTTTTGAATAAAAGAGGTAAGCATTCGTTTAATCTGAGTTAAGTCTGCTGACGGCTGACAGCTGACGGCTGAAGGCTTACGTTTAGCTAAACTCCAATCAAAGTTATCGCCGCTTCAACGTCTACAGGTTTGGAGAAAAAGTAGCCTTGTCCATATTTACAGTTGAGGATTTTTAGTTGATCAATTTGCCTGGATGTTTCTACCCCGGTGGCAATTAGATCAACACCAAGATCATTGGCTAGTTTAGCCACGGTTTGAACGGGTTCTAAATTTATGTTATCCGTATTAATTTTACTGACTAGAGACCGATCAACTTTTAAGCCATTAAACTCTCCATATATAGAGTTAGACACTTCATGGATATAATTGATATCCGATGAATTATCAATACCCAAATTATCCAATTCTAACTGAACCCCAATGGCTCTAAGTTTGGAAAGCACCACCATGGCTTCCTCAGGATTTTTACGAATAAAACTCTCAGGTATTTCTAGCTTCAAACGATAAGCATCCAAGTTAGTTTTATTGATAATATGGTCAATCTGCTGAACTAAATCAGGTTGCAATAACTGTTGGCGACACAGATTAACACTAATGGTTATCGGTGTTTGACTAGGAAACAGTTGTTGCCAAGACTGTAGTTGATTGCAAACTTCTCTGATTACCCACCAACCAATGGGAACAATCAAGCTAGTTGCTTTGGCTACTGGCATAAACTCTTCTGGGTAAATCAATCCTAGGTTAGGATGCTGCCAGCGCAACAATGCTTCAAAACTATTAATATGCTCGTTTTCTAGGAGCATAATCA
>NZ_JAAHHU010000277.1:0-6280 GCF_010672095.1 Moorena sp. SIO3I6
GTACGAGTACTGGTAGCAGAAGTCTTGATTACTGGCGCACCTCCCCAACTGGAAGAGGAAATTTATCGGGTGATTAAAACCCGACCAGGACGAGCAACCACCCGCTCTCAGCTTCAGGAAGATGTGAATGCTATCTTTGCCACAGGTTTCTTTTCCAGTGTGGATGTGCAGCCAGAAGATACTCCCTTGGGAGTTAGGATTAGCTTTATTGTCAGAGCTAACCCAGTACTGCGCCAGGTTGCAGTCAAAACAGAACCCCCAGGGGAAGGGCAACGGATCGTAAACCAGGAAAAAATTAATGAAATCTTCAGTGAGCAATATGGCTCAATCCTGAATCTGCGAGACCTGCAAGAGGGAATCAAAAAATTAAACGATTGGTATAAGGAAGAAGGTTATGACCTAGCTCAAGTGATTGATGCTGAGCAAGTCACACCGGATGGCACAGTCACCTTGGTCGTGGCAGAAGGGGTGATTGAAGCTGTCAAGGTGCGTTTTCTCGATGAAGATGGTAACCCGATTGTAGATGAAAATGGCAACCCACTTCCATCAATGACTGACCAGGAAGAACCGGTTGGGGGTAATACTCGCCCCTTTATTATTACCCGGGAGGTGGAGTTAAAATCCGGTAGTGTATTTAACCGCAAGAAAGCCCAAAGGGACCTACAGCGAGTTTTTGGTTTAGGGATTTTCGATGATGTACGCTTTTCCTTTGAACCCGGTACTGACCCACGCCAGGTGGTGATAGTAGTAGATGTGATTGAGAAGAGTAGTGGCTCGATTGCGGCTGGTGCAGGTCTGAGTTCTGCCAGTGGTTTTTTTGGTACCGTGAGCTATCAACAGCAAAATCTAGGGGGTAATAATCAGACCTTAGGGGGAGAATTTCAGCTGGGAACCCGAGAGCTATTGTTCGATTTGAGCTTTACAGACCCTTGGATTGCAGGAGACCCCTTCCGCACTTCTTACACGGTCAATGCTTTCCGACGGCGCTCGATTTCCTTGGTCTTTAATGGAGGCAGCGGTGAGAATAATATTAAAGTTCCTAATGATGATAATGATGGAGACCGCCCCCGGATTGTGCGCACTGGTGGTGGAGTGACTTTTCGCCGTCCTTTATCGCAAGATGTATTTAAACGGTCAGAATGGACAGCATCCCTAGGCTTGAAATATCAACATGTTGCCATTGAAGATAGTGATGGGGATGTTAGACCTGAATCTACAGATGGAGAACTGTTGAGCTTTAGTGACAGTGGTGAAGATGACCTAACTACTGTCCAGTTAGGGGCAGTGCGGGATTTACGCAATAGTACAACCCAACCTACTAACGGTTCCCTACTCAGGTTGGGCATGGAACAATCTATTCCTATTGGTAGTGGCAGCATCTTAATGAATCGGTTAAGAGGTAGCTATAGTTTCTATATCCCTGTAGAATTCACCAACTTTACCGAAGGACCTCAGGCTCTTGCCTTTAACATTCAAGGGGGCACTATCTTGGGGGATTTACCTCCCTATGAAGCTTTTATTGTTGGTGGTAGTAACTCCGTGCGGGGGTTTGCTGAGGGAGACCTAGCATCAGGACGTAGCTACCTTCAGGCTACGGCAGAATATCGCTTCCCAATTTTCTCAGTCATAGGGGGTGCTCTATTTGTTGACGCTGGCACTGACCTTGGTTCTGCTGGTTCTGTTCCTGGTGAACCCGGTGAGCAGAGAGATTTACCCGGTACTGGTCTCGGTTACGGTCTTGGGGTTAGAGTGCAGTCACCACTTGGTCCGATTCGGGTAGACTTTGGTTTGAATACCGAAGGGGACAGTCGTCTTCACTTTGGTATTGGAGAGAAGTTTTAATTGTTAATTGTGAATTGTTAGTGGTTAATTGTGAATTGTTAGTGGTTAATTGCGAATTGTTAATTGGGATTTGTGATTGGTTAATTTCAATTTTCAATTTTCAATTTTCCTGAATTTATTGATAGAAACTTGACCAAAAAACATGTCTTCAGTATATTACACCTTGGCTGGTATGTTTGAACGCTCTGGTGTCGGACTGCACAGCGGTATTTCAACCTACGTAAGGGTACTACCAGCAGCTGCGGGAGTTGGGCGATATTTTGTGCGGGTTGACCTACCAGGTAAACCGGTTATTCCAGCAAACATAGATGCAGTTTCAGGTACCACACTGTCTACGGAACTCTCCACATCAACCCAGTATGGAAACGCTACCGTTCGTACTGTGGAACACCTTTTAGCTGCACTGGCTGGTAGTGGTGTGGATAATGCTCAAATTGAGATTGATGGTCCAGAAGTGCCTCTTTTAGATGGTTCGGCGAAGGTTTGGCTGGAAGCTATCCAGGAGGTGGGAGTAGTAGCAGCAGGGGTTCAAGGCATCGACGGTAAACCATACGATAGTTTTACCCCCGGACAAGTTCGAGGTACCCTAACACCCCCTCACCTCCTAACTGCCTCAGGAAGAACACCTATTCCTTTTGTATTAAACGAGCCAGTCTCGGTTTATCACGGAGATGCCTTTGTAACGGCTCTACCAGCACCCAAAACTCGATTGACCTATGGCATTGACTTTGCGTTACCAGCTATTGGTAAACAATGGTATAGTTGGACTCCAGAACAGGACAATTTTGCTGATGCGATCGCACCAGCTCGTACCTTTGGCTTGGCTGATCAAATTGACCAGCTGCGCGATCGCGGTTTAATTAAAGGTGGTAGCTTGGACAATGCTCTGGTTTGTGGTCAACAGGGATGGGTTAATCCCCCCTTACGATTTTCAAATGAGCCAGTGCGTCATAAACTTTTAGACTTAGTAGGGGATTTGAGTTTATTAGGACGTTTTCCTGTCGCTCACATCCTCGCCTATAAAGCTAGCCACCATCTCCATGTCCAACTTGCCAAAAAGCTGGCTGAACGCATGGGTTGCAAGTTAAATACAAAGAAGGTTGAACCTTTAAAAATTAATAAATTAACCTGCAATCTGTAATTCTATTAAAATACGCTTATGTCCACACTGACTGACGTTAACACGCCAAATAACTCTACCGGAAGTACCCAGGAGCTCAATGATGACTCATCGACTAAAACAGTTCTAACCGTCGAAGACATTCATAAACTACTCCCCCATCGGTATCCTTTCGCATTAGTTGATCGGATTATTGACTATGTTCCAGGTAAACGAGCTGTAGGTATCAAGAATGTTACCTTCAATGAACCTTTTTTTCAAGGACATTTTCCTGGAAGACCGTTGATGCCTGGGGTGATGATAGTCGAAGCTATGGCTCAGGTTGGGGGGATTGTATTAACCCAAATGCCCGATAGTCCTGATGGATTATTCGTATTTGCAGGGATTGACAAAGTTCGTTTTCGGCGTCCCGTAGTGCCAGGAGATCAACTGGTGATGACTGCGGAACTGTTGTCCATCAAGCGCCGTCGTTTTGGTAAGATGCACTCAGTTGCAACTGTTGATGGTAAGAAAGCAGCAGAAGGCGAACTTATGTTTTCTATAGTGGATTAAAACATAATTAGTAAGAGCAAAGGAAAGTTATTGGGTTGTTCACCTTTGCCCCTCGGTTTAGGATAGGTTATTTGCTTGTTCGCGTAGCGTGCGCGTAGCGCATAAGTTATTTAGTTGTTTATTTAGTTGTTTGCCTTTGGCCTTCGGTTCAGGGTAGGTTATTTTGTTGAAATACTTGGCTTTGGAGGTTAAACGTTAATGTTCTATTTTAGCACTAAAACCTGGAACACTAAACATTAACCCTTAAACCGGCAACAGTCAACCTTAATCTTTCAACCTTCAACCTTCAACCTGCAACCTTTAACCTTTAACCTGCAACCTGCAACCTGCAACCTGCAACCTGCAACCTTAAAGCTGCAACCTGCAACCTGCAACCTGCAACCTGCAACCTTTAACCTGCCAGTATTGTTAGTCATTGGTCACTTTGGTGTTTGGAAAATTGGCAACACTTATTCATCCTACTGCTGTTATCCATCCTGGTGCTGAACTACACCCGACAGTTCAGATTGGTGCCTACGCGGTGATCGAAGATAATGTGAAAGTTGGCGCAGAAACAACCATTGGTGCCCATGTGGTTCTTTCTGGACCAATGGAGATCGGAGCCAGGAATCAAATCTTTCCAGGAGCAGTACTGGGTTCGGAACCCCAAGACCTTAAGTATGATGGTGCTCCTAGCTGGGTGAGAATTGGTGATAATAATCTAATTCGAGAGTACGTCACCATTAACCGAGCCACCGGGGCGGGAGAAGCAACCGTAATTGGCAATGGCAATATGCTAATGGCTTATAGTCATGTTGCTCACAATTGCGTGATTGAAGATTCTGTAATTATCGCTAATGGCACTGCTATAGCAGGTCACGTTTATATTGAGTCCCAGGTGAGAATTAGTGGGGTCTTGGGGATTCATCAATTTGTCCACATTGGACGTCTAGCTATGGTGGGTGGGATGAGTCGCATTGACCGGGATGTTCCACCCTATATGCTAGTTGAAGGAAATCCATCCCGAGTGCGATCGCTTAACTTAATCGGTCTTAAACGGGCTGGACTGACAACCGGTGAGATTAGACAGCTAAAAAATGTCTTCCGGAAGCTCTATCTTTCAGGAGAACCATTCACTCAAGCCCTCCAAACCCTGGAATTGCCACCAGATAACCCCCATGTTGAGCACCTGCATCAGTTTTTGCAGCTGTCTCTAATGGAAGGACGTCGGGGTTTAATTCCTGGTCGTCGGTGAAAAGGGTAAAGGTTTTTAAGGTTTATTTCAAATTACTTTTACCTTTAACCTTTACCCTTTCCTAGCCGATTTTAGGGATTCTCAATTAAGAAAACAGGAGATTAAAACACAAAATCTGCCTCTGTAATGTCACCAGAATCTACACCAGTCAAGACAGCTAATGGTTGATTATTGATGGTGTTGATTAAGGTATCGTCATTTTGTCCAACAATCGAAATCTGGCCAAAGGTCAGACCATCTAACTTCAACATATCTTCGCCATCGGTAAAGTCAGTGATGGTGAGTTTGCCTACTGTTGACAAGACAAAGGTATCTTGCCCACTGCCACCAGTTAAAATGTCATCTCCTGGGCCACCGATCAGGGTATCGTCATCATCTCCGCCTTCGAGGGTATCCTGACCATTGCCACCTTTGAGGGTGTCATGACCGTCCCCTCCAAACAGTTTATCGTCACCGTCACCACCGTCGAGGTAGTCTTCCCCAACAAAGCCTCGAAGAGTATCTTGACTGTTAAGCCCTTTGATAATATCGTCACCTCCGCCACCTTCAAGGCTGTCATTGTTGGAAGTACCGATTAGAGTAACACCAGCTTCCTCGAAGCTAAGGTTGTCAAGGGCGAAGCGGAAAGCAGCGGCATCATTGAAATCGATTACAACCCGGTCTATTGGTGTATCACTATCAGGAAGGGAGAACAGACCCTCGGTAAAGGTTACCTGTGAACTAGTATCAACTTCGATCTCATTTATTAATGTGGAGCCATCAAACAGTTCCACTGTAAAACCAGGTGTGAGAGTAGCAAAGGTACTCAGCGCCACCCCAAACTCAAGGTCGGAAACCGGTGCATCAAAGTCAAGGGTTAGGATTCCGGCGGCATCACCTTCCAAACTCGGATCTTGTACAAAGGAAATTGATCCTGGACCGAAGGAACCATAATTGGCATCCGTTGAATCTACCCCATCTACTTTGAAATCAAATGTGACCCCCATGAAACTTAGGTCATCAACAGGTTGAAAAGGCAGTTGATCGAAGGTCAGAACTGTTGTGTTAGTGGAATTAGTAGACATCTTTATTTCCCCTAAAAAATAATTAATTTTTCATTGCACCCTATAGTATGAAGATTGTGATTTTACCTTGATGTAATTAGCGCAAATCACTAATGATTTTCTTCATTTGTTTTTATTTTGCTTTATTGTGAGTTTAAAATTATGAAATTTGGATGAATTAAATAAATATTTTTAATGAATATTATGTGAATATATAAAAAAAATTGGTAAGCATTCAGCTATCGTAAGTATTCAGCTATCAGCGTGTCGCGTATCAGCTATCAGCTTAAATTTCCGTTCCCGTAGCGTGACCAACGGTCAATCCACTTGTGCACAAGCCGGTCTACCATCTCCCCATCTCCCCATCTCCCCATCTCCCCATCTCCCCATCTCCCCATCTCCCCATCTCCCCATCTCCCCAAAGCGCCCCTATTCACAATTTAAATGTCTGACAGTTTACCTTCGCCGGGCACTGATACTATGTTGCAG
>NZ_JAAHHU010000278.1:0-6186 GCF_010672095.1 Moorena sp. SIO3I6
GATGTGAAGTTTATCTCCATCTGCAGCGACCCGCCCTTGCAAATATTCCTGTATTTCTAGGATGTCATTGACACAGCCATTCAAAGAAGGAACAGGACTGGGATATTCATCAATAGCTACCAGCAGCCCATAGATATTGTAGGTCATGGCATTCTCTTAATACTTATTGAAGGAGTTACAGTTTTGTTAATTCCTGATTTATAACCCCCTAAATTACCCTTATTAAGGAGCACTTTTTTATCTAATTCTATCCTTGATCAGGAGCACTTTTTTATCTACTTCTATCCTTCATCAGGAGCACTTTTTTATCTAATTATACCTTCATCAGGAGCACTTTTTTATCTAATTCCCCCCTTAGTTAAGGGGGGTTAGGGGGGATCGCTGAGTTGGTCAATTCTCGCCCAAGAATAGAACTCCTGGATTATAAACCTCTATCGGTTTTTCCTGGAGAACGCTCACTAGTAGTTGGATTAGATTCTGGTGCAGTAATTTCTTTAGTGTCTTTATTATCTGTTTCGACATTTTCATCACTCGATCCAGCTTTTACTTCAGTTTCTTCAGGAGTTGTTACTGTTTCCTGAGAGTCGGAGCGATCGTCCCCTAAGGGGTTAGTATCGCCAGATGTATTTTCTACTACTTGCTCTTCAGAATTTTGGTTAGATTCTGTATTTTCCATAGCCACTTTTATGGACCTCAATTGTTATGATACAGGGCAAGGACAAGACTCAATAAATTCTTCTTCAAAAGAGTGATAAATAAGCACAATAGTGCATATAATCAAGGCTTACTATGGTCATAACCCTTGATCTAAATCACATTTGGGTAGATCACATTTTGGCTTAATTTTTCTTGCCCTTAGCTTGCTTTATGATCAGAAATTATACTTCTATAATAGCATATTATAAGCTTATTTGTCAAGGGAGCTAGAACCATTGCGGTGCCAGGCTTCACTCTTTATCTACTGCACCTAGAGCTTTTAACGTGTTTTTCTGAGGTTTGGTTAAACCAATGGCGTTTTTAATATTCATCCCTTCATAGGGTCGATCAATTCTCAGGGTTTTTATACATTCACCGGTGTCAAGATTCCAAAGCTTAATGGTTTCATCTTCGCTGCTACTCACTAACACAGGACGATTAGGACTAAAGGCAATTGACCGGACGGCTTTGTGGTGTCCCTGAAATAGTTTGAGAACATTACCTGTACTGATATCCCACAGTTGAACAGTCTGGTCATCACTGCCACTTGCTAAACTCTTGCCATCTGGACTAAAGGCAATTGTTCTGACTCGAGATGTGTTACCGGATAAGGTTTGTAGACATTGCCCCGTTTCAACATCCCACAGTTTAATAGTCTGGTCTCCACTGGCACTGGCCAGCAGATTGGCACCGGGACTGAACACAACAGATAAAACCCAATCCTCGTGACCTGGCAATGTTTGTAGACAGGTTCCGGTACTGACATCCCAAAGTTTGATCGTGTTGTCATGGCTACCACTGGCTAGGATTTTACCGCAGGGACTGAAACTAATGGTTAAGACGTGCTGAATATGCCCTTCTAAGGTGTGCAGACATTCTCCTGTATGCCAATCCCAAAGCTTTACCGTTTGGTCACGACTGGCACTGGCTAAAATTTCTCCCTCTGGACTGAAGCTGACCGAATGCACCCAACTATCGTGTCCCCACAGTGTTTGCAAACACTCTCCTGTATTTGCATCCCAAAGTTTGATAGTTGTGTCGTCACTGCTACTGGCCAGAATCTGATGGTCTTTGGGAGCAAAAGTGACTGATGAGACTAGATTAGTATGTCCTGACAACGTTTGTAGACATTGCCCCGTATCAATATCCCACAATCTTACCCGTTGGTCTTCGCTACTACTGGCCAACATTTGACCATCTGGACTAAAAGCAACGGATAAGATCCAATTACTATACCCCTCCACTGTTCTTAAACATTGTCCGGTGTGGATATCCCATAACTTCATGGTTTGGTTTTCACTCACACTCAGCAAGGTTTGACCATCCGGATTAACAGCAACCAACCAAATCCGTGAAGCGTAGCTATTACCTAAAGGGGAATTGCTATACTTGTGCAACGTTTGGAGACATTTCCCGGTTTCCACCTCCCAGATTTTAACCGTTGTATCCTCACTACCGGTCACCAGTGTTTTACCATCTGGGCTGAAAGCAACTGACCACACATAACTGTTGTAGTCTGGTAAGGTTTTGATACACTCACCACTGGCTAAATCCCAAAATTTTACCGTTGTGCCATCACTTCCAGTTACCAATGTTTGTCCATCTGGGCTAAGGGCAATCGATAATACCCAATTGATCGGGATTTCTAGGACTTGCAGGCAAGAACCAGTGTTGACATCCCAGACTCTCACAGTTTGGTCTTCAGCCCCAGTGACCAACCTTTGTCCATTGGGACTGAAGGTAGTAAAAAATACCGGATTGCTATGGCCTGACAAGGTTTGCAGACATTTTCCAGTGTGAACATTCCACAGCTTTACCGTTTGGTCATGGCTACCACTGGCTAACATTTCCCCGTCTGGACTAAACCCTAGGGATTGCACCCAACTGGTATGACCTCGCAATGTTTTCAGACATTGCCCGGTCTGGACATTCCACAACCTGATCGTTTGGTCGTTACTACCACTGGCTAAAATTTCTCCCTCTGGACTAACAGCCAGGGATTGCACCCAAGCCTTGTGACCATTGCAGGTAATAATTTGTTTAATGTTGGCAACGTCCCACAACCAAATCTCATTATCAACACTAGTTGCCAGGAGTTTCCCATCTGGGCTAAAGGTCGCTGATAAAACCCCCCCTAAGGTGCGAGTCAAAGCCGACTTACTTAAATCGGCATTGGCGAAGTTGACTCGATGCAAATTCATGCCCTGTAGGTAAGCTTGCCAAACCGTTAAGTTAGAAAAATCATAGCCACTCAGGTCAAGATTAAGCTGCCAGAGTAAATTGAGAACATTGCCCCCGGCATATCCGGGTTTTCGAGGGGGAAAAGACTTCAGTTTTGATAAAATTTGATTCAAATAGTTTTGGACATTTTCTGGGAGACCAAGCAGGTTGAGTAGTTGCTCGGTAATCGGTTTGAGAATCAGCTGAATTTGGGCATTTCTCAGATAATCTTTGGCTTGGGCTTTGATTAAGGCACAGCGCTCCAATAGTGCTATTTCTACCGTTTGAATTTCGCAGAAAATCTGTTCAATTAAGCGATCGCTGACATACTCCATCACCACGGGTTGTTGAGTAAATTTTCCCGAAGTCTTCTCAATCATTGAGCGCAATTGTAGAGATTCTAAGGTTTCTAATAAATGTTTGAATGAAACAGCCGGAATAATGTCCCTTTGTAGCTCCTTAAATGAGACCCATTCTCGATTAATGGTCAGCCAGTACATCACCTGTTGTTCTAAAGTTGACAAGCGATTAAACTGCTGGTCCATTAAATCGGAAATATCACCAAAGACAATAGTGCCTTCTTCTAAAAACTGAGCCACATCGCCGTCAAACAACTCATAAATTGTGGTGGCAACAATCTTCAATGCTAAAGGATTGCCTGCATAAAACTCTACCAGTGCTTGACATTCGTCTTTTGAGACAGAAAAGCCTTTTTCCGCGAGAATTTTCTTCCCTTCTCCCTCGGTTAAGCCAGGTAACCTCAGGGAACGAATCGGAGCGTTTACACCTTCTTTGTTTCTAATTTCTCTGGGTTTCTCCCGACTGGTCAACACCAGACAACTTTGATGGTTAGTCTCGCCCCAGCTTCTGAGGAGTTGCCCATAGCCTTCATATCCTGGGCGATAGGCTCCTGCCCGTTGGTCAGGGGATAGAATTGACTCTACATTATCTAAGATGAACAAACAACGCTCTGCCCGCAGATATTCGATTAAACAGGAGATTTTACCATCTAAGCTTTCTGGTAAAGTGGTGTCTTGCTGATCGGACAAAAACCCAATCAGGTCCGTCAAAAGCTCGTGAATGGGTGGCGCATTACGCAAACTTCGCCAAATCAGGTACTGAAATTCCGATTGTAGACCCTGGGCTAACTTGACAGACAAAGTTGTTTTACCAATTCCACCCATGCCAATTAAGGTAATCAGTCGGCAATGGTCATTAATAATCCATTGTTTGAGTGTGGCTAATTCTTCCTTGCGCCCGTAGAAATTGGTAACATCAATTGCTTCTCCCAAGTCTTGGCGTTTGCTAGAGCTTCTGATTTGTGGCTTTTGATCTACAGTCTGGGATGACAGATCATCTACTACAGCCTGGGATGGCGGGTCAAAATCAAAATTGGCAATGGCTCTCCATTCCAGTGCCAATTTCTGAGAAAGTTCTTCAAAAGTAATATAGTCAACGGGTTTACCGGTCAGGAAGTTGCTGACTGTGGCTAAGGCAAACCCGACATCTTCCGCCAAAGCCCTCTGGCTCGGAAAACCGTTACGCCTGACTGCCAGTTTAACTTTTTCAATGCATTCCTGACGGACTTTGAGCGACCTAGGCATGGCTCATTTGATCATGACTGTAGGGATTATACCATTGACAAAGGAAAATTCAGTCACAAATTCTTCACAATTTAGTCACAAGTCAGATCATCTCAGGCGGTAAGTCAGTATGCAGTGGGGTTTGATGAATATATAGCAATTTAAGGCAAAAGGAATCCCCCCTAACCCCCCGCCCGGAAGGGGGGAAGGCAAAAGGCAATAGCGATGGAGTCGGCCAAAGGGGGTTTCCCCAGTCCCTAAAACCCAGGAGGAAAGTACCTCACCCAATTCAAAACTGCTATATATTCTAGGAATTTTATCCTAAATAAAACCATGAATGTGCTCTCTAAAAAACTGTTGGCAAGAACAACGTTATGGCTATTGTTAGAAATTTGGCTCAACTTCCTTGGACTAGATAACCTAGCTGATTACAGCGAATTTATCTTTGGAAATAATTTCAGCAGCGCCAGTGGGGTGCTAAAAATCGAAATAATTTGATCGCTAAATGGAAAACGTAAAACAACCAATTAGTTTATCAATTGCATTTGGGATAAGCCCAATTAATTTCTCATAATCAAGGTTCACCATGACTAATCAACAACTCTTTACAAAACCCATTCATATTGAGTTAAGCCAAGTTGTTTCAAGCACATATGAGCTTCATAAACCGGATAAAAAACTAGATTATGTCAAACACTTTAAACACTATTGTAGTTTACCACAATCAATCAAAGTAGAAGCGACTAAACCCGAAAGCAGTAAGCCAGAGTTAGATTCAGAAGAAGGTTTGCCATTACTGCTCAAAGCAATTATTGAAGGCTTTGTTGATGGGGTGCTGATTATAACTACTAACCAAGAGTTGTTTCATGCCAATGAGTGTGGACGTCGAATGTGCTCTCAAATCTCTCAAGGTAAGTCACCGATCAACTCTATCCCTCAGCCAATTTGGCGAGTTTGCGAATCATTAATTGATAGTCGTGAGTTGTTTAGCGATCGCAAACTAATTATCGAAGCTGAAATTAAAGTGAATAAGTCAGTTAACTTTCGGGTTAGGGTTAGATGGTTAACGTTAGAGTTATCCCGAAATCCTTATCTGTTAGTCACCCTAGAAGATAAACATCAATCTACCCAAAATTCCGCTATCACTGATGCTATTAAATATGGCTTAAGTCACCGGGAGAAGGAAGTATGGTTACTTAAAAAAGCCAACTTAACTTACGAAGAAATTGCACAGCAGCTATATATCAGCATCAATACTGTTAAGAAGCACCTGAAAAGCATTTACGCTAAACAAAAACAACTGATGCAGTATCAAAATTAATATATACAGGGTTTTTCATAGCTATGAGGTACACATTATTTTTTACCTCTTCCCTCACTTCCCCTCCTGGGAGCAGGGCTGTTTCAAACTTTAGTAAGTTAACGATTATTGGAGATAGGGGGATAGGGGGATAGGGGGATAGGGAAATAAACTAAAATTTACCGAAAAATGCCCAAATTTAGTCATTAAAATCTTACGAATTAACCGCCTTCAATCAACTCAAATCACTAACAATTTGTTAACGGCCTTGGTGTAAGGGAACGATAAATTTGCCCAAAATCCCGAGTATTAGTCCAAAATTCTCCCCATCTCCCCATCTCCCCATCTCCCCATCTATTTTTTGCGAGAATGAAACAGCCCTGCCCT
>NZ_JAAHHU010000279.1:0-6171 GCF_010672095.1 Moorena sp. SIO3I6
GGTCTTTTTCTTCACGATATCGCTGTTCCAAGGCGTCACAACTCAGGTGGGGCTTCAGGGTCAACCTTTTGGGCATAAAACTTACCATGCTCTGTCTTAACAGTAAGTATACACCCGGATTTGATATAATTTATGTTTATCAAAAATCAACCAAACCAACTCAATAAAATTAATTCAACACGTAAAAGTCTCAAAACGTAACTACTCCCACCACTAAAGTAGGCGGGAGCTGTCAAACCGGAAGTGTTAAGGCACTTTTAGCTGAACTTTACCTTGATTTCCCCTTAGTTACCTGGAGACTGAAACCCTCCCCGGTTTAACATTTGACGGGCATCCCGTCCAGGAGTGTAGCTGTAACCATACCCACCATTGCGGTCTGTGTCATCCATAATTTGAGGGGTCACCAGGATAATCACTTCAGTACGCTGATTCTGCTTATCGGTGCTTCTGAACAGAGCACCAAGTAAGGGAATATCACCCAAAATTGGCACCTTCGATACCGTTGTGCGGTCAGTGTCCTGAATAATGCCAGATAGAATTAACGTCTGACCATCCCGCAGACGAACTAGTCCAGAGCTGAGTTCTCGGCGACTGAGGAATGTGATGGTGTTTTGTGCATTATCACTGTTAAAATCTTGAGTTCCGGAGGGGGCTGTGATCGACGGAGCTGTAGATAAGGTGATAAAACCATTGTCGTCAATTCTCTCAACATTGACCGTTAGCACTAAACCAGCCTCTTCAATAACCGGGGTGATGGTTCTAGTGGTAGCACCACCGTCTGTGTCTATATCTGTCCTCACACTGGTCAGTACTTCCTGAACCAACCGGACACTAGCTTCCTGCCCTTCTTGGATGACTAGAGTTGGGTCGGTCAGAATCTTGGCGTTGTTGCTGGTAATCTGAGCCTCCAACGTTAATAAAAACTTATCAGGGAACTCAAATAGAGAAGGAAGGGCAAACTCAAACCCGTTTTCATCCACTTCCTGCACACCTGGCTGGAATGGATTACTATTTCGACCAAAGCCGGGACGGGCAAAGGGTGATGGAATATTACCTTCAACGAAACCATCAACGATATTATCAAAGGGAGCATTTTGTCTATCGAAGAATATATCACCATCTCCGTCTACAGCTCGAAAATCAAATGGCTCAATATTAGGAAACTGACCACTAATTACATCATCTCTACTGGGGGGATTAACCCTACCGAAATTAACGGCTGCGGCTCCGCCATCACTGACTACAAAGGTATCATTAATCCCAAAGGAGAAACTGGCATTATAGGCATCGATTCCAGACAGGTTAACATCAATAATCTTGACATTTACTGCCACTTGACGGCGACGAGCATCCAACTGTTTGAGTAAAGATGTCGCAATTTCAATTTGCCTGGGCTCACCCACCAGAGATATGGAATTAAGTCGGTCATCGGTAGATACTGCTAATCCCCTCAGCAACAGTGCCCCTTGGCTACCGTCTTCCTGCTCACTGGTAATTGCTCGAATTTCTGGGGGTCGTTCGATTTGTCGCACCACTCGTTGGGTTTCAGGATCGATGATTTCTTCCGTCTCGATTACTACCTGTTGCACTTCTGCTCCCTGAGTGGCTAGGAAAGTAGCAGCCCCTTGAACACTGGCTTGATTGAGCCGTAGAGTACGACTAATTAGATTACGAGCGGCTTGAGGGAGTTTTGCCCCAACAAAAATTGTGCTTCCCCGACGGTTAGCCTGAAGACCAGACAGCTGGAGAATATAGTTGAAAGCATCTTGGACCGGTTCGTTTTCTAAATCAATAGAAATGGTGAACTGTGCTACACCTGAGTCTTCATCTGACTCAGCAAAGGCCAGATTGAGTCCAGCCGAACGAGCCAACAGAGACAAGACTTCTCGAATCGGTGCTTCTCGTAATACTAAACGAGGCACTAGAGTTGCTGTTCCGAGATCTATAGTGCTAGCAGCAGCATTAATATTAGATACAGCAATATCCCCTACTGGTGGTGCTACTGCTCTAGGTAAGAAAGGGGGCGCTGGCGCAATCGGTTGCACCGCATTAGCTGGAGCTGCCGGTATCCCATCAATAATAATTTCTGGCTCAGGTACCAGCACATCTGGCTCAGGAGCGACTATTTCTGGAGGTTCAGGAGTTTCTGAGGGGTTAGCCTCTGGCTCTGGTTCTGGTTCCGAAAGTTCCGCTGGTTTCTCCATCTGTTCCGTTTCAGCATTAGTTCCTCTATTAGGAAATTGAGCCAGCTTCATCACCGATGAGTCTTGGATAGGTAATATCCCCTGATTCTCAGTAGTGGTGTCAATGCCTAAGGTAATTCCCTGAGCGTCCCTTTGGATTAGTGAACTAATTGGGAGTTTGTCAGTGCCTCGAATTGTCACCCTGACCCGGTTGTCATCCAGTTCCTTAACCGCAACCGCACTGATATTGGGTAGGGGGTTTGTCTTACGGAAGTTAGTCCCTTGGGGCAAACTCAGCTGGGTATTAACCAGATCAGCTACCAAGACATTGCCTTGGTTGACAGCAAAAATCTGTGGAGGCTCATTACCCCCTTTTGTCTCAAGTTTAAGTTCCAGTTCACTCCCCTGCTGGTTGAACCGTATGGCACTAACTTGGCTTGCTGCTACTACAGGCTGTGTTGCCCATAAAGCCACTGCTGTAGCCGCGACCACTCCACCACATACTTGAATCTGTCTCACGCTTTATTCCTCAAATCTCCTGACTGAAATCACAGAAATAATCTCATATTAAGGGCTGTTGAAGGTTGACTATTGACTATTGACCGTTGAGACGTTAAAGAGAAAACACTAAACACTCAACAAACAAGAACAACAATAACTATCTCAGCTCCATAAAACAGTAGGTTATCCCAATTTCCAGCAACTTGGCTACCGCTTAATTTCCCCATCTTGCCATCTTGCCATCATTAATTGCTAGCAAGAATATAGCAAGACTAAAGGAACTTAGGATTATTTCTTCTTACCTGACTTTTTCTTACCATCCTTTTCCTCAGCTTTTTCTTCTTCCTCCTTATCCAAATCTCTAGCAGGCATGAGAGCTTCCAGGGTTAAGCTTGTTTTTAACTTAGGTTGAGGACCAGGAACTACTCTACCTTGCTGTAGCACTAGTGTTTGCGGTTCAGTGATTTCAGCTTCTAGGTCTTTGATCAGCAACATCGCTTGTAGCCGCTCAAAGCTGCGCATAATTGACTGGACTTGTTGGAAGCTACCCTCAATTTCCACATTGACGGTTCTCCGTTTTAATTTGCCATCAACTAGGGTTCCTAAAGAGCCATCATTAACTATATTGATTCCCTCGGAATCTGGTTCATATTTAAGCAAAGTGCCTCTAGTATCCTTAACAAAGGTATTGAGATCAAGCAATAAGGTATCCATACTTTTTTCTGTGGAAAACTGACTCAATACCCGGCGGTTTTGCTGTTTAGCTTGCTTGAGTTCCTCCTCTTTCTGTTTTATTTTTTTCTGGAGTACTTCGGGATTTTGGAGGTCATTTTGCTTGGTTGATAAATCATTTTTTAAAGTCTGATACTCCTGCCAAGCCGGTAACATCAGGTTCATCGCTAGATAGAAAGCAGCTGCCAGACCAAGAATAGCAAAGGTAATCCCAGAAACTTGGGGAGTAAAGGTAATGCCGAAGGCAGTAGGATACTCAGGATCTTCCTCCTGACCTTCAACACTCATAAAGTCGTCATCAGTAGCATAGGTCATTGTTGAATCACTCCTTGGGATTGAAGGTTTCTAATCCGAGTCACTAATCCTACTGCTCCTTTACGGTCTAACTCTTTTAAGAGTTCAGAAGCGGGGATATCACTCAGTTTAGTTTTAATAGTATATTCTACGACTTTAGGCAGGGTATATTTGACCTGAGTTACTAATTCTTTTTGACTCTCAGGAATTTCTAATTTGGTGGGATTATTAACTAACTGAGCTTTGAGCAGTTGAGTGTCATTTTTATCGAAAAAGGAAGAATTCTGTAGGGTCAGCAAAAAGTAATTCACATCATCAAAGGTTCGAGCTGTACCGGAAATATCCAGCTCGATTTTAGGTCGTGAGTTAGCGCTAGACTCATCCTTAGAAGCGTTTTTGTCAGTGACTTGCTGTTGCTCGATGTCTTTAATTTGGACTCCGGGGGGAGTGCGCTCACGAATGTCCTGTAACATTGCTGACCAAGGCTTAATTTGATTAAAGACACTGGCAAGAGCATTAGTTTCGTCGTTTACCAGCTTGAGTTCCTTGTTTAGCTTACTAATTCGTTGCTTTTGCGCTCCCAAGGCTGCCAGTTTCTTGTCAACATCAGCAATTTCTTCTTTCAAGCGGGCGTTTTGATGTTGGAGAACTACCCAAAAGCCTCCCACCAATCCAGGTAGGATTAGACCCACTGCAGCTCCAATCAGTAGAGGGGTCATTTCCCCTAGAGCCATCCCTTGTCTACCGCCGACCTCCTGAACAGACTTGATCTCCTCAGGATTTCGGTCTTTTAAAAAATTAATATCAAGACTATACATAGTGCTATACCTCTCGTAATCCTAATCCAAGCACAGTTCCTAAGCTCGGTCGTTGTACCATCGGAATATCTTTCTCCACTTCTAGGGAAAGAGCCGCCACGGGATCCACCTGAATCGTGGGCAAGCTTAACCGTTGGGTAAAAAATTCATCAAGTTGTCCGATACCACCCCCAGGACCAGCTAGTAGGAGTTGGGCTACTTCTAGATTGTCCATCTGATTGAGGTAAAAATCGATAGAGCGCCTTAGTTCATCGGCAATTTCTCCCAAGACTTGGATCAGAGCCACCATCCCTGGATTTACCCCGGTCGAGCCGGTGCGAATGCCATCAACTGGGGTACTGGGAATAGTCATCCCCTGGAGGAGTTCGGTATTTCTAGAGGCTGGTAAATTCATCGCCCGTGATAAAGCACTCTGAAGTTGGTAAGTACCAATGGGAACAGTACGGGAAAACTGCGGTACACCATCTACAATTATCGCAATTTCAGTACTATCAAATTCAAGATCTACCAGAACGGCTGCCTCTTGGGAAGGAAATTGACGCAGTTGTTCTCGGATAGTCCGAATCAGGGCAAAGCTATTAATTTCGAGTACATCTACTTGTAACCCTACCTGCTCAAAGGTATCGAGATAGCTATCGGTGATTTCCTTACGAGTAGCCACCAGCAGGACTTGTACCTTTTCGATTCCATCTTCATCCACGAAGAAGCCCAGTTTCTGATAATCCAAATCCACTTCTTCCCGGGGATAGGGCAAATATAAGCCAGCTTCATGGTTGAGTACCATATCCCGGAGCTCGTTATCATCTAGCTCAGCAGGAATGGGAATAATCCGGATTACTGCTTCCCGCATTGGTAAAGCAGTAGCAACCCGCTCCACTTTGACTTGACTCTCCTGTAGGGCTTCTCGAATCAGTTCCGCTAAACCAGGGGAATCAACAATCTGTCCTCCTTCCCAGATTCCTTCTGGAACCTCATGAGCATATAGGGTGGTAGCTTTGAGGCTCTGACCTTGCCGCTGCAATTGAGCAATATGAATTCGTTCTGGGGCTAATTCTATACCAACACCTTGCTTGCGCCGGGAAAATAAATTTTTCAAACGGTTAACCATATCTAGCAAAGGGAGTAGGGAGTAGGGAGTAGGGAGTAGGGAGTAGGGAGTAGGGAGTAGGAAACTTGGGCTCAAAAATTTTCACAATTGATTTAGGTACCCTATCTGAGTTAGGTAGATGGGGAATTCAGGGAAATTTTTGTATAACCCAGGGTCATGGAAATCAACATTAGGGTGCTATTTATGGTACCCAATCTATCTCACAATCATGACAATTTTTTGATTAATCGTGAAATTGATTATTGTAGGCATTAGCCATTACCCATTACCCATTACCACCAACAAAAGCTTGTGTTCGCAAAAAGTGACCAACTAGGTACAGAGAGCCACAAAGGACAGTAATCTTATCTTCAGCTTCGGCTTTTTTAAAGCTAGCACGGAGTCCTGTCACTAACTCTGGATAAGTACCACAATCGGCTAAGGTAGGACAAATTTGTTGCGCGAGAGTAGCCAAGTAGTCTAGCTCAGCTGAACTATGGTCTGGTACTGGCACTAGGTATAATCGATCCCCTGGTCTGAGCAAGGCATTAAAAAT